>JAIESE010000013.1 GCA_019746225.1 Alphaproteobacteria bacterium
TCTTTTGGGCGCATAAACGGTTACTAATGGGTTGTCTTGTTTTGTTTTTTCAAGTTCCGCAATTTGTTTTTCAGAAACGCCTAAAGACCTTAATTTACTCAGAGTGTGTTTTTCATCTGCTTCGTTGTTTCCCTTTGATTGAAGTAAATACTCTTTCTGAGCCAACCTCAGATCACGAGAATATATTGCAAATAGGGGTTCGTCTTTTTCGACCAGTTTCTGAGACTCTTTGGCATAGAGTTTTTGCACCCACCCCTCTACATAAGAATGAATATGGACGACGTTATCTTCATCTGATTTAATCGTCCCAAATGCCCGAATTGTAGGAATTAACGGTCCTTCTTCCACCATAGCCGTTCTGACGCCCAAGCTGTTAATAACCGCGGGGGAGATGGTGATTGTTGATTGGTCTACCTTCTGAGTGCCTTGTTTCGCTTCTTCATAAACGGGTACAAGCTCCATGTTCATGCGGGATTTTCCGGGATGATCATAATGAATTTGAGGCTCCATGGCATCAATCCAATATTGAATTTTCTTGGAAGAGGAGGGAGAAAAAGAAATGAAGCTGTGGAAGACAAAGTAGCCCATCACAAATGCGAGCAGACAAATTCCCATTATTGATAGAGGTTTTGGTCCAAGCTTAGATTCGTATTTATTTCCAAGTAGTTTCATAAAGTAGCCTGCCGTTAGATCCTTAAGCTACTTAAAGTATCGGAAACTTACTCTTAAAAAAGGGTTAAGGAATACTCTTCCATAAACTCCTCCCTCACATTTGTTAACACATAAACTTTGAAACTCACCTTCGCAATCGGATAATCCACTGGCACTTTGAGATGCACCTCTAAATCTGTCAATTTTCCAAAGCAATACTGGTAGATTGTGAACTTTTCTTTGCATTAGTCATTGAGAGAGACGTCGTCGAGCATCTTGTTGTGTAAAATGATGGAGATATGAGGGCAATCCTACTAAATTGTAACTTTCATGGTACCTTCTAAAAAACAACGATAAAAAATACTTGTCTTGAAGCACTAGACATTGCTTGCTTTAATGTCAAGAACAACAGCCAAACAGTTATTAAGTGACAATATATCACAATTTCTAAACTTTTTTTGTGGTACCTTAAAGATTGAAGAGCTATCTGGGCTTAAAAAAATGAGGGATTTCACCATATTTATACGCTGCACAACATGAAGAAATGAGTCTTGCAAATGAGCATAAATATTTGTAGTTTTGTGACAGCAATAAGAAAAATATATTTAGTCTTGATAAACCAACATCACAATTCTTAATAAAAACAGGAGACTGAAATTGAAATCACTTTATTATACCGGCCAAATTTTATTGGCGATTATTCTGAGTTTTAACTCATGGACAATATCGGCTAAAACTACTGAAGACCCAGCCGTTTCAACGGTATCAGTAGCGGCTGCCTCGGATTTGAAATTTGCTTTAGACGAACTGATTATAGCTTTTCAGAAGCAAAATCCAAAAATTGTAATTAAAGTTTCCTATGCTTCATCGGGTACTCTTTTTGCTCAGCTAACACACAAAGCGCCCTTTGATATTTTTCTCTCGGCCGACAAGTCGTATCCAGAAAAATTACTTGAACAGGGTTTGGCAGTAAAAGGATCAGAATTTATCTATGCTATTGGACGCATCGTCATATGGGTTAAGCAAGGCTCGGGCCTTGATGTGCAAAAGCAACAGATCAATATCTTTAAAGATCCTAAGATTCAAAAAATAGCAATCGCAAACCCAAAACATGCCCCCTATGGCCGAGTAGCTAAACAGGCTTTAGAGCACTACAAAATTTATGACCAACTTTCTTCAAAGCTCGTATTTGGGGAGAATATTGCTCAAACAGCACAATTTGTAGAGTCTGGTTCAGCTGACATCGGAATCATATCGTTTTCATTAGCTGGAGCCTCTCCTATGAAAGAACAAGGCGTCTATTGGGAGATACCTCAAGGTGCCTATACACCATTAGAACAACAAGGTGTTGTTTTAGAATGGGCAAAAGAGAAGAAGGCCGTATTCATTTGGAAAAGTTTTTTGCTCTCTGATGCTGCACGAGATATCTTTACACGCCATCACTTCAATTTGCCGAAGAAATAAGTAAATAAGTTATGGAGTGGGAAACTCTCAAATTAACAGCTAAATTAGCCTTTTTTACGACGATTATTCTGATCATTATAGGCTTTCCCCTAGCTTATTGGTTAGCAACATGCCGCAAGCGTTGGAAGATCATTGTTGAAGCAATGGTTGCGTTACCTCTCATTCTACCTCCTACTGTTTTGGGGTATTATCTATTAGTATGTATGAGTCCTAACAGTTGGATAGGAAGGGGTCTTATTTCAATTACAGGACAAAAAGTAGCCTTTTCCTTCACTGGAATATTAATCGCTTCTGTTCTGTACAACCTTCCCTTCATGATGCAACCTTTGATGTCAGTTTTGTCTCGGCTTGATAAACGTTTATTAGAAGCCTCTTGGTGCCTTGGTCAATCTAAACTCAAGACGATGTTTCGCATTGTCATTCCTTTGTGTGGTGCTGGAATTATTAATGCAATGGTTCTTACCTTCTCACATACGGTCGGCGAATTTGGAGTGGTGCTAATGATTGGAGGGAATATTCCTGAAATTACAAGAACCTTGTCCATTTCAGTTTATGATAATGTCCAATCGATGGATTACGCAGCAGCCAATCAAATTTCTCTATTCCTCATTACATTTGCCTTTATCACCCTGCTGATCACGTATACCTTACAGCGTCGTTTGCTCTCTCAAGGATCAACGCTTCATGCTTAATCTTAATGTGAACATTGAAAAGAATTATTCAAAGACATCACAAATTACAGCTAACATTAACTATTCTAACCCCGAGTCGTCAGTCCTCGTCCTCTTCGGACCCTCAGGTAGTGGAAAATCGACCATCTTACGATGCATTGCAGGACTAGAAAGACCATCTAAGGGAGAAATTTGTTTTAATGGTCAGACATGGGTGGATACGGAAAAGAAGAGATATCTTACACCACAAAATCGACATATAGGGTATTTATTCCAGGATTATGCTCTTTTTCCCCATTTAACGATTCTAAATAATATTATTTATGGGCTTGGGAGTGTGCCAAGAAAACAGCAATATGAACGCGCAAAATCTATTATGAGCTCTATGCAGCTCGAGGGATTAGAAAAACGCTTTCCAAAGGAGTTGTCAGGAGGCCAGCAACAGCGGGTAGCGTTAGCCCGGGCTTTAGTTTGTCGCCCAAATCTTTTGTTGTTGGACGAACCTTTATCAGCAATTGACGAGCCCACACGAGATACTTTGCGTCTGGAACTTAAAACGCTCCTCAAAGCCGTTAAGGTTCCAACTATTGTGGTAACTCATGATCTTAAAGAAGCTGTTATCTTGGCAGATGAAATGATCATATGTTCGGAAGGAAAGACTATTCAAAATGGAATCCCACTAGAAATATTAGCACGTCCAAAAACCCTATCCGCAGCAAGGATAGTTGGGGTTGATAATACTCTTCCAGGAACAATAGTGGGCGCTGATAGGAATACGCTGGCCGTCAAAATTGGCGACACATCTATTATGGCCGTTGGAGAATCTGCCCTCCATCAGAATGTATTAGTCTGTATCAGACCCGAAGACATCAACATTATTTATAAAGGGGGTGTAAGTAATGGAATGAGCAATTTATTAAGTGGAAGCATTATCCATATTCAAGAGGAGGGGTCAGTTGTGCGTCTTACCCTCGAATGTGGCTTCCATTTACAATCCTTGATGACGCGTTCTAACTTCATTGATATGAGCCTGTGCTTAGGGATGAGAATCAACTTCTCCATTAAAGAAACCTCTATTCATCTCATCCCAGCTTAACATCTTCCTACTAGTATCAACCCATATCTAACGCTGACTTCAATGCTGCGCCCCCTCTTTGATTGAGAATAAGTGCAACACATATGGAAACAAGACATCCATAGATTCTTTCACAGCGTTTGTAGAGCCTGGTAAAGTAATGATGAGCGTATCTGAAGCAAAGCCTGCAATTCCACGAGATAGCATGGCAAAAGGCGTCCGTTGCTGGCCAAAATTACGCGCTGCTTCCATAATTCCTGGAACTTCACGTTCAATGAGAGGAAGAACAGCTTCAGGAGTTCGATCTCTTTTAGAGAGTCCTGTCCCCCCTGTAGTTAAAACGAGGTCAAATTTATTCTTAATACAATTTTGGATTTGTTCACGGATGAGCTCTTCTTCATCAGGAACGACACAATATTCAACATCGAACTCTGCTAAGCGCTTCATCAATTCTTTACCTGCACCATCTTCTTTCTTGCCAGAGTGAACGCTATCTGAGCAAACAATTACCTTCACTTTTAGCTTTTGCTGTAAGGATTTGCAATCGGATTTACCACCAGATTTTTCTATCAATTTAATATTTGAAATCTCAATTCCTTTATCGATGGGTTTAAGCATGTCATAAATAGTGAGGGCCACAACCGAGGCGCCGTGCATCGCTTCTACTTCAACACCCGTCTTGTAAATCGTTTTCACCTCACAATAAATGATGATATCTTGTTCTAAAAGCTCAAATCGAATATGGGTATATTCTACGGGCAAAGGATGACAATCTGGGATCATGTCAGCCGTACGTTTAACAGCAAAAAGACCGGCTGTACGACTCACCTCCAGCACATCCCCTTTAGGGACGGTTTTGTTATGGATGGCAAGCATAGTTTCGCTCTTGCTAACTTTGACTGTTGCAATAGCAATCGCACGACGTTGAGTCATTATTTTGTGTGCAATATCAATCATGCGTTGACCTTCCATTGGTAGCCTTGATCTTCAAAAATCTCTCTTCCCCAGATGGGCGCTTCTGCCTTAATCCGCTCGACCAAGTAACGACAAGCTTCAAAGGCGGCTTGTCTATGGGGGGCAGACACAAAAACAAATAAGCTGATCTCACCTGCTTTCACTAACCCTAAGCTGTGGGTAACATGCAAACAGGAGATGGAAAACTGTGAGAACATTTCTTCCTTAATGTTTGAAAGCAGCTCTTGAGCCATTTCAGCATAGGCTGTATACTCTATGGCTGTTACATCCTTTCCCTCAATGGAATCCGCTCTTACTTGACCTAAAAAGATATCATGAGCCCCAATATCTGTTTTTGTTTGATGCTTTGTAATGGCCTCTGCTATTACTGATGGCTGAATAGGCCCTTCAACAAATACTTTCATATTCTGTCACTCCTCCTTGAACTGAGTAAATACGATTAAATCGATCTGTTTTGGCTAAGATTTCTGCAGCCAACTGACTGCGATAACCTGTTTGACATATTAAGGCGACTTCTCTTGTTGTTGGAATTTCACCTACACGAAGAGAAAGCTCAGATAAAGGGATCCGATAGACAGAAGAATGACAAATAGGTGGTTCTTCGTGAAGTTCACGAACATCTACCACAATATAGTTATCTTGGTTTTCTCGAAGTTGTTTTGCAGAAATAAAGAGTGTCTTGGGGGAAATGGTATTTTGCTGGAGATCATAAAAGGAAAATCGGCTAAATTCTTGTGCCAGGAGGTTAAATACCAAAAGTTGACCACTTAGGACATCGCCTATCCCTGTGATTAATTTTATGCACTCAGCAGCCTGCAACATCCCTGTCATGCCAGGTAAGACACCTAAAACACCCGTACTTGCGCAATCTGGGATCACCTCCGTACTCTTATAGGGGAACAGTTCACGATATGAAGGTCCTCCTTGATAATTGAAGACAGACACTTGACCTTCATACCGATGAATGGCCCCATAGATCCAGGGCTTTTTTATTGTTTTGCAGCAATCATCTAATAGGTAGCGGGTGCCAAAGTTATCGGAACAATCGATGATCCAGTCATACTGACTCAAAATTGTGGAGGCATTTTCTTCTGTCAACCGATACGGGTAGAGCTCTGTTTTAACCTCGGGATTTAGATTTTTGATATAATCTCCAGCTTCCACAGCTTTATTTTTGCCCAATGACTGAACGCCATAGATCACCTGTCGTTGTAAGTTGCTCTCTTCAACGATATCCGAGTCAACTATCCCCAAACGACCAACTCCAGCAGCAGCGAGATATTGCAAGACAGGACACCCCATGCCACCAGCACCTACAATGACAACAGAAGCTTGGCTAAGACGGCGTTGTCCTTCATGTCCCAATTCTGGTAAGCATATCTGGCGATCGTATCTACTAGAAACCATATTATCCTCCAGAGAATGGTGGCAGCAGGGCAATTTCTGCTTCTGAATTGAGAGGTAATTCTGCGCTTGCGATTTTTCTATCTACTGCCACGAGATAGGGAATCTTATTTAAGGGCAAGTATGTAGCTTCCAGAAACTCCCGTAGTTCCTTAACATTCTGAAGAGGTTCCTGGATCATGATCTCCGGAGCAATTCTTTCTTTCAAAATCCCAAAAAGCTGAATTTTTATATGCCTATTATTCTCCATGAAGCAATCCTCCTCCTCGTTTCAGTTCATATTTACTTTCAGAAACACAATTTCACAGAGAACGAGCTAAATCTCTAAATGATCCTAACATTGACAAGTTCTCCGGGGTTGACCATTTCTTTATCTTCTGGGATACAGACCAAACAATTGGCAATCGCATAGGAATGTAACATGTAGGAGTCTTGACCAGAGAGGACTTCCACTCCGCCTTCATCTGCAACACCTTTTAGGAAATGCGTGAGTCCACTCTTTTTCTGGAACTGATTTTTCAAAGGAAGGGCGGTAGTGAATGTATCCTTCAATTGCAGAGCCATAGTTACATATTCGTAAAAGCAAGTCAGGGTCGATCCAGGATTTCCAGGCAGACCAAATATTAATTTGCTCCCTAATGTCCCAAAAAAAAGAGGTTTTCCAGGCTTTTGTTTGACACCATGAAATATTTTGGTGACCCCAGCCTTTTCAAGAAGAGGAACGACGTAATCATAAGTGCCAACGGAGACGCCACCACTGATCAATATTATATCGCTTTTATGCAATGCATTCTGGATTTGTTGAAATATGAGTTCTGGCTCATCTAAAATATGAGCGATATCAATTGGCGTTGAATTCCACTCTTTGAGAGCCGCACACAAAAGGTCTTGGTTAGAGTTATAGATCTTTCCAGGTTGAAGCGGTTCTCCTGGTTTTGTTACTTCGTTGCCTGTGGTAAGAATTGTAACAGAAGGCTTTTTAAATACCTCAATCTCTGTTAATCCAAAGCTTGAAAAGTATCCTGCTGCTGCTGGTGACAGTATTTGGCCCTTTTCCAGAATAAGCTGACCTTTTTGAATATCTGATCCTACGGGTCGTACATTCTGTCCTATTTTAAGGTTTTCAGCGTTGAAAGAAACCCCTTCAGAAGAGGTATTTGCTTGTTCTTGCATAACAACCGTATCTGCTCCAACAGGCACCTCAGCACCGGTCATGATGCGAATGGTGGTGTTTTCTTCAAGAGAGAGGGTGGAGTGATCTCCAGCTGCTACTTCTCCTATTAACTTAAAAACTCCATTTTTGAGATCTTGAAACCGGATAGCATACCCATCAACAGAAGATTGTACAAAGGGTGGAAGAGACAAAGGAGCGTAAAGATCAGATGCCACCCTCAATCCATAAGCTTCTCTAAGAGGAACTTTTATTGACACTGGAGTCGGCAAATGTTGCTTCACTAACGCCTTAGCTGCACCAACAGTAATCATCTAACCTCCAATGGAAATCATGCTGCGATTATTCATTTTCGAACCTAACTCCTGTCCTCCGAAGCTGGCAAATTTAGCTTCTACGGTTTGTAAAATGAGAGGGCGAATATCTCCTCCTGTGCGATAGACGGAGAGGAGATCAGTTTCTGATTGAGAGAAAAGACAGTTTTTCATCTTTCCATCAGCCGTTAGCCTTAAGCGATTACAATCGCTACAAAATGGTGCTGTTACAGTGCTGATGATTCCAAAGGTACCCTTGAAATCCTTGACTTGGTATTTTTTATCCGTGTCATGAGGTTTGTCTTGAATTTTTATAACGTCGTATTTCTCAGTGATTTGTTCCATCATATCGTGATAACTGAATACCTTGGTTTTTTCCCAATCATTCCCTTTGAATGGCATGAACTCAATAAAACGGATGTGAAATGCTTTATGGCGAGTCCACTCCACAAAATCAGAGATCTCCGTTTCATTTATTCCATTCATCACTACCATGTTTAATTTTACATTAAAGTTGCGCTCGAGGAGAGCATCTAGGTTGTCTTTGACTTTCTCAAAAGCGTCAACACGTGTGATCCTTTTAAACTTGCTGGGATCTAATGTATCCAAGCTAACATTGATCGCTTTCAATCCTATTTCTTCGAAGCAATTTAAATATTTATTTAAGAAGAAGCCGTTTGTTGTAATTGCCAGGCTCAAGGGAAGACGCCCAACTCGGTAAAAAATGTCCATGGCATCTTTTCGAACAAGAGGTTCTCCCCCTGTGAATCTTAGGCGATCAACGCCAAACTCCACAAAGATTTTTACGATCTCTTCGATCTCTTCAGCCTTCATCTGAGATGCTGAAGGTTTAAGAATATCTCCAAAATCTGCTACGCAATATTGACAACGAAAGTTGCATGCCTCCGTAAGCGATACTCGGAGGTAATTATGTTTGCGCCCAAACTTGTCAACAAGAAGATTTGTATCCATCAAGGCGGAGTTTAATAGAGAGTGCTTAGCTCTGTAAATAGCCAATTGGAATAATTAGTAAGGGTAATTTGCCAATCTTTACCATTTCTCCAGTAAATGTGTAGTTTTAACTTAAATTCAGATTAATTATTTTGGTATTCTCAAGGAAAATTAATCAAAATAATGATAACCTTAATGGTCAAAGATGTTTTTTTTGGGAAGATTAGGATATTTTTAAACCGGCTGTGAATATTTCATATTATGAGTTAATATCTGCCAGGAAGCTCTCACTGAAGTTTGACGTTTGAACCATGCTCACTGCTTTCCAACTCCGCATGCTTCATTATCCAGGCAATCCATGCTCAAACATTCAAGAAAGCTTATCGAGTGAGGATGAGATAAATGGTCGCAAGATCAAGAAACAACAATCTTTTGGGCACAAGTACCCGATATCGATCAATATATGATTTCTTATGGGAGGTGATAAGACCATTCAAATGGAAATATGCCATCATGCTAATCGCCCCAATCCTAGGTGCTTTCTATGACTTTGCGAATAGCTATGCCATTAAGCTCGTGGTTGATGCTTTTTCCATTGAACATCAAATAACCTATCAAGCTTTAGTTTGGCCTATTGCGATCTTTGTTGGGGCACAAATTTTCATAGATGTTTTATGGCGTATTGCTGATTTTATGGAATGGCGAACGGAACCATATGTTCGACAATCTATCTTGAATATTGTGTACGACTACGTCCAGCACAATCCCTATCATTTCTTTCAAAATACCCATTCTGGCTCTATCACCAGCAAAATTAAAGGGATCTTAGATGGTTATGATAATTTTTGGGCAGCGTTACATCATGAGTTTACACCAAAAGTAGCGAGTACAATCGTGCTCACAGCTGTGCTTGCGATTGTTAATGTCAAAGTCTGTCTTTTTGTTGCCGTTTGGGGGCTCTGTTTTTTCCTCATTATGTATCGACTTTCGATGACTATGGACAAGCTCTCCTTTGCTAATGCGAATGATCGGCATACCATCTTTGGTTTGATTGCAGATAATATTGCAAATATCTTTACGATCTTTTCTTTTGCAACTCGGAAAACAGAACTGAAACGATTAAATCATCTCATTGAAAGTGACTTTATCCCCTCTAACGTTAGAATGAGCAAATTCAACCTGTCTGCCAACGTCATAGCAGCATTTATGTATTGGTTTATCCTCATTTCATTATTCATCTTTATGATTCATTTAAGACAAACTGGGCAAGCTTCCAGCGGTGACTTGGTCTTTGTGATGGCGATTAGCACAAAAATGAGCAGTGATCTCTGGCAGATGATCCAAAGAATGCAAAAGTTCATGAAAAACATTGGGGATTTTAAAAGTGCTTTTGAACTCTTAAAGACGCCTCAAGAGGAAACAGAGCTATTGGTTTCTGATGATATCAAGATACTGAGGCCAAGCATCGTTTTTGACAATGTTACTTTTTCTTATGATTCAGGACGACCAATTTTTAATGGGCTATCCTTGAATATTAAACCAGGGGAGAAGGTTGGACTCGTCGGCGTTTCTGGTGCTGGAAAATCCACCTTAGTTTCCTTGTTGCTCAAATATTTTAGCATACAGCATGGACAAATTCTAATCGACAGCCAAGACACGTCAAAATATTCAGCAAATACCATTCGGGAACACGTAGCGGTCATTCCACAAGACATCATGTTGTTTCACCGTAGTATTCTCGATAACATCCTTTATGGAAATCTTGAGGCTTCCAAAGATCAAGTAAAAAACGCTGCCAAAATGGCCAATATCCATGATTTTATCATGAGTTTACCGGAGCAATATGATAGTTTGGTTGGAGAACGTGGCGTAAAATTAAGCGGGGGACAACGGCAGCGCATTGCCATTGCACGGGCTATCTTGAAGAATGCACCAATTTTGGTTCTAGATGAAGCTACTTCCAGTCTCGATACCGAAGCGGAACAGCTGATTCAAGCCAGTCTTAATACATTGCTAAACACCTCTAATATTACCGTATTAGCTATTGCCCATCGGCTATCGACCTTAAAGCATATGGACAGAATTATCGTACTGGAACACGGTAAAATTGTTGAAGAAGGCACCCACAATGCCCTAATTGGGCGCAACAGCATTTATAAAAAAATATGGGAATTGCAAAAAATTTAAGTGGAGTCAAGACAGACCTGACTCTGGTGAGTCCTCATAAATTTACAGAAATAAAATAAGTTAATTTAACAGGCAGGCGAATTCTTACAAGAAGCACTCTATGTTTTGCGAACAAATATTCATTTTGAAGCCTTATTATAAACATGAAAACACTATACGTGTAGTTAATTGATCTTTTTATGAGGGTTAGGAGAAGTCTATGTTAAAGTGAACAATAAATGAGTTTTTATCTTTAAATACCACGAGAGAAACGTTTTTCTTTTATGTTTGAAACATCGCACTTAAATCAATATTCACATCTTTAATATCTTAAGGGTCTGTATAGCGGTTTTGTGGCCTTGATCAGCAGCTTTTCTGTACCATTTCACAGCTTCTGCTTTATCTTGGTGAGTTCCCTCACCGTTATAGTAACAAACTCCAATATGAAACTGACCCTCTGGAGCTCCTTGATCGGCTGCTTTCTTGTACCATTTCATAGCTTCTGCTTTATCTTGACGAATCCCCTCACCGTGGTAATAACGACACCCAAGGTTACATTGAGCTTTTACATGCCCTTGATCAGCGGCCTTTCTTAACCACTTTACAGCTTCTGCTTTATCCTGAGAAACTCCTTCGCCTTTAGCATAAAAAATTCCAAGATTAAATTGAGCAGATGCATATTCTTGATCTGCGGACTTTCTAAACCATTTTACAGCTTCTGCTTTATCTTGACGAATCTCATCCCCATAATAATAACAAACTCCAATATGAAATTGAGCGTTTGCATCTCCTTGATCAGCCGCTTTTGTTAATCTTTTCATAGCTTCTGCTTTATTTTGACGAATATCCTCACAGTAGTAATTACCACACTCAAGATTAGATTGATTTTTTATATCTTCCTGTTCAGTGGGTAAGCGAGAATACTTTACCGATTTCTTCTGATCTTTGGAACCAGCATTATCTTTATTGTGTTTTACCCCAAGCGTAAAAAAATCTTGGGTATCTTTTTTTTGCGAACGCACAAACATTGTCTTTTTAGATTTTTTTCTTTCTTCTAAAGGAAAAGTGCTACGTTCATCCATAGCATGAAGATTTGTAGTTTGATGAAGCAAAATCAACATTAAAGATGAATAAGTTAAGATTCCTCTTACATTTTTGTTTATCATAATCTTATCCTCCATGTTTATTCAAATAAATCTAAAACACTCAGATAAATAACACATTCTATTCCATTACACAATAAAATTTTAGAATACATCAACCAGATGATGGAGTTGTAAAGTACCGTCAACTTGCATGGGTCTCAATGTATCTTAAAAAAACAGTGAGCTTACAGGGAGTGGTGAAATTGTAATGAGGGTTGGACAATATGCAGTATTCAATTTACATATACCCGGCAAGCTCAGGCTATTTTCGGTCACTACTTCCACAAGAACCACTCATATCTACAAGAATGTATAAATTAACTGGGCCTTAGCTTTTATGCCCTAACAGCCACAGAGCTAATATCCTGGGATGAAAAATGAGTATAATAAATCAATTTGAATTAACTTATACAGATTTTTGTGCATTGACTGAATTTGATACAGACAAGTTTGGTGATAGACACTTCATTTGCTATCTCGGCACACGGGTTACCCATAGAATTTTAAGCCAAAAATTCATTCAGTACCCTTTAATTTCTGAATATATATTTAAAGGGTTGAAGAAAAAGACTCGTAATAATCGAGTAAGTAGTTCTCTGTGAATGAGAACTACTTACTCAATTTATGGAACAGGATTTGATGTGATAAAAAGAATAGCCTCACTCGTATGAGTTTTATAATTGCCGTTTTTCTCTTTGCTCTTTTTCATATTTGTGTTTTACCCCCTTATTTTATCAAGTAGAGGCGAAAAAGAGCTCCTAGAAACAATTTTTTACTTCTCATTTAAATTATTTATACAACATTCTATTAACACTTGGCTTGCGACAATTTTCTGCCTTGACTGCAATTGTATAAAAAGTTAAATTAATTTTCTTAATAACAACTATGAAGAGGTAACTATGAGAAAAAACAGTCTAATAATTTGTACTTTAATTTCTTTAACGCTAAGTCAACATGCAGCCCCTTCTCATGCGCAAGAGCGAGATGAAGGTTGGTTGGGAGGAATAGCACGTAAATCTCAAAATTTTTGTTACAATGTGATGGCTCGTACATTTTGGGATCCTATGATGAGTGGATTTCAACCGGGACGCAAGATTGCAATGGAACAACTTGATATACAGCCATCTGATCGAGTTCTTTTTGTTGGAGAAGGAACAGGTTTGGATTTTGACGTCCTTCCTGCAACCTTGAACAAAGCTAATCTGTACGCTTTCGATTTTTCTCCTGAAATGGTAAAGCAAGCAAAATTAAAAGCGCCCAAGTTTAATATACCTGTTGAAAACTGTTTTGAGGGAGATGCACAGAGATTGTCTTACACAGATGAAAAGTTTGATAAAATTTACTTCCCTCTTTCTTTGGGCTCAATCCCTGATCCTCATCAAGCTCTAAAAGAGGCAGAAAGAGTCTTAGAAAGGAACGGCAAGGTTGTCGTCTTTGAAAAGCTTGTGGATGATGGTCAAAAGCTTTCATGGGGAAGATGGGCTGTGGGTTTGTTTACAAGATGGCTATTTGCTGATATTAACCGAAATCTCACCCAAATGATGGGAGATGATACGAAGTTCAAGATTGTTTATTATGATTCTGTGGAAGGTAAGTTAACAGGCATTTTAGGAAGATGTCTCGCTCCTTATTACCGGATTGGCACCCTTGTGCGAGCCGAAGACTATCCCGATCTTCCCACACTAAAGGCAGTTTTGAGTCACCCCAAACAAGACTAATAAAGTTAGAAAATGGCCTCTATTTTTATTAGAAATGGTTTTAAGTGACATGAAGGAAGGTAACAAAAAGTGCAGTGTAAAAATAAATGGGGAAATTTGTTTGTTATTTCAGACGGAGGGTATATATAAGGATACTGCCTTAGAACAGAGGGAAGATTTGTCAATTGTAGGCTCATGGCTCTTCTTAGATAGATGCAAGGCTCGTTGGAGTCAAACGACAAAGTCAATATATTTATATTCTCTTCCTGGTATGGGACCTGGTCCAAGGGTGGTTCATTTAAAATTTAATACTTAAGAAGCAAAGAAGGAACATCCTTCTGAATTCTCTTAATAAATTTTACTAATCAACGCTTTGATTTCAAAAGGAAGAATTTGTTGGCCTGAACGCCTTTATTAAAGAGCTAAGGAGAAAAAACATGCAATTAAAACTCTTTCCTTTATTTTTGATTATTGTTTGTTCCCTTTTTAATTTAGGGTATGCGTGTGAAGATCATGAAGTTACAAAAACTAACAGATTTTCACTTTCACAAACTGCATGTGAAGCCTCTGAGGCAGGAAAAAGAGATCAGTTTTATTTAATTTTAAGTGTAAGATCACCTACTAAAATTCCCCTTCACCAAACTCTATCTGAAATCAGGCCAGAAAAATTATTATTAATTGCTGGAGATAAATATTTTTCTGAACAAGAAAAAGAAGGATTGGCGCCTTTTTTTAATACCATTGTAAGAGTCAAGAATTATCGAGACTCAGGAAATTTAGAAATGGAAGTATGCAACCTATACCAACAAAAACCCTTTCAAAAAATAATAGCTTATCATGAGTATGATCTCCTTCGTGCAGCTAGATTAAGGGAATTTTTTGGCTTAGAAGGGCAAAACTACCAAAGTGCTCTCACCTTCCGCAATAAGATATTAATGAAAAATATTTTATTAAGAGCGGGAATCAAGGTTCCTACTTTTGCCCCTGTATATAGTCCTTTTGATATTCTGGATTTTACAAGTAAAAATGGCTTTCCTGTTGTTGTTAAGCCAGTTATGGGTACAGGAGGTGATAGAGCAACTATTTTAAGAAGCTTACCAGATGTAGAAGGTTTTGCTCGAAGTGAAAAAGCCTTCAACGATACTTATCATACAGATTTAGAGATAGAAAGCTTTGTTGAAGGGACAACTTATCATGTGGATGGCTTCATCAAGGACGGTAGAATTATTGCTTCTTGGCCATCCATTTGCCTTAACCATTGTATCGACTTACAGGTAGGTAAATACGTTGCTCATCATCACCTTGAGCCGCAAAATCCAATGGTAGAAAGATTAAACAGGTATGCAGAATTAGTCGTAAAAAGCCTTCCAACCCCTACCAACACGGCTTTTCTTCTTGAGCTGTTCTACAACAAGGCAAAAGATGAAATTATTTTCTGTGAAATAGCTGCCAGAGTCGGGGGTGGCGTTAAAGAAATGTGGCCTGAAGCTTTTGGTATTGATTTGGAAGGTGAGTTTATTCGCATGCAGGCTGGTCTCCCGTTACCAGAGAAACTCGATCATTTTTTTGAATCCATTAAGGCTGCTCCTCGCTTAAGGATGATTTCTGGGTGGATAATTTTTCCAAAACTATCGGGCGTCCTAAAATCGATTCAAAAGACTACCCCATTTCCCTGGGTAAGAGAATACATTGTAAGAGTTGAACCAGGTGTTATAACTCACTCATCAGCAAATGTATCTGATTCCGTTGCCTCTGCATTTTTAGTAGCTGAGAGTGAGGTTCAGTTTGAAGACCGTATTACTCAACTCGCTGAATGGTTTAATAAAGAAACCATTTGGGGAACAGCAAATGTTTCTAAGGAGGTTATGAACTGCTTAGAAGCTTGTGAGATGTGGTCATGCCAGTGTGGGTGTATAATGGATAGTCAGCTTGCTCAGGCCTATAAGGAAGCTTGCAAAAAGTGTGCACAAGAGTGTAGAAAACAAATTTTAAGTGTTTGTCTTCCTAAAAAGCCCGGAGAATAAAATATTTTATAATCAAAGAATTAAAAAATTAGAGGACATGTTAATAAACGAAATGTATTACAAAAATTTTTGAGACAATACATGGATTCCTTTAATAACTTTGTTAATAACAGAAAATATGATAAAAAGAAAATATTAAACTCAGAAAGGTATTGCTGATGGATGTAAATCAACAAATGTATAACACAGGAAGTAATATTTCCTATTATTTTATTAAAATATGTCTTATGGCTTGTTTTTTTAGTTTTTTAGGAATTGGTGACACCTCTTCAATGGACGAAGAAGAAGATCATCCCAATCATTCTCTTGTTAGTGCCAAAAAAACTGGACCTTCTTCTGGAGAATTAACTCCTCTTGTTGCAAGTATAAATATAGAAAGAGGGGAAAGCCATCTTTATTCTTTTATTCAGAAATACCTCGTTCAACAAGAAGAAATCCCAGAATCCAAGCCTAAGAAAGTCTTGCGTTTTAGTGGCAGAGGTCTTGCTATTGTTCTCGGCAGCTTAGCAGGGATTCCTTTTTTTGAAGTAGCAAAAGAAGCGGGAGGAGGAAATGGAATCTTGGGTTGGGGAGTAGGAATTACTAATGCTATAGCAACATCAGGTACTGGTGCCTGGGCTACTTTTAATCTCTTGCAAGGTTTGAATCCTCAATCGGAAGAGGAAAGAATTCTTCTACAAGACAGCAGATTACCCATTCCGGGTCATATTGCTGCACATGGCCTTGGATTGGTTGTAGCTGTCCCTACCGCATACATGGCTGCTCGATTTAATACTCATAAATGGTTCGCAGGGATAAGTTACTTATTAGATTACAGCCTTAAAACAAGCGGTTATCTTAATTTCTTTAAGAAAGTTAGTGCACAAAAAAGTAAAATTAGAAGTTCTCTAGGAATAGGGGATCAAGAATCCACAGAAGTGGATCCTTCTCTTCAAAAAATACAGAAGTTTCTAATACAGCATTTATCACACAAAGTTATTCCTGCTCTCCTTACTATGTCTAGTGAAGAAAGAGATCATTTCATTGAGCTAATTTATCAGGAAGATAACCTTAAGGCAGAGCAGTATCTTGATTTCCTCTTTAATGTTTGCTCTCTCAGCTCTTCTGATAGACAAACCCCTGACACATGGAAGAAGGGATATCCTAAAGTAGCTTTAATAAGTGGTTTAAGCATATCGGCTGTGCTTAATCTGTTCCATAATGGTATATGTGGCTATGAGGCGTGGCAGATGGTCTATGATAACTCTGCTTTTACTATACCTATGGCTGCCTTAAGTACCATCCCAATCTTTATTCTTGAGATGCAAGCTACTATTGAAACAGGACGTTTATTGTACGATGCTACTTTTTATCGTATTTATGGAGAACCTCAACCTTCGTTATTACATACTCTTTATCCAAAGCTCTCTCGAGTAATTCCGTTCGTTTGCATACCTTTAGCCGCAGTAACAGCCTATGTTGGTCGGTTTATGGTTGTAGATATTTTAAAGGAAGTTCTTCCTCAGGAAGGACCTCGGTTGTTCTTTGCGATAGGAGGTTTTATGGGGCCTTTCCTCTTTGCTGCCTATGCCAACTACTCAGTAATACAAGACCTCCTATTGAGTTATATGGGCTCCTTTGGGAAAACAAGTGAAAAAAACCTTGTCCTTCTCATTCAGAACATTGAAAAACTAAGCAAAATTATTGGTCTTACGAAAAAAGAAGAAATACAAAGTTTTATTGATCATTCCAATATTCAAAATTTAATATCCTCGATAAACAACGGAGAAACAAGAGAAGAAGTTTCTCTAAATCAAGAGACAAGGTCGAGAGATGTCTCAAATAATAATTGTGGAGTTATGTAAGGGCAAACCCAGCAACTGCCGATTTTAATTTGTCCAACACAATGTTGCACAATTACGAAGGTTCATTCACAACAAGCCCAAACGGTGCAAAGAGTTCCTTGCCATTAACCTTCACTTGAGCAAACATCTTAATAAACCCGGCTTTTTCGGGTTCTATATGGAATTGAAGCTCAGGTCCCCCCCTGTCTGTATCTTTTGTGGGTTCTGTGCCCATAGGATGAATGTGGACAACACTCTTAAGATCGTCCCCAAACCCAACAATATGAGCAAAAGAGCCCATAATGGGTTCTAAAGACTTAACCGGGTTTCCTTTATCATCGGTAATAACTATTTTACCCATAGTTGCCTTACCAGCCTGTAAATCGGGGCTATCAAATGTTAGCTTAAAAGTCAGTCCTTCTACACTACTTTGCATAGATGCAGTTCGATTAATCTCTGCCTTGGATCCTTGAGAGGTCGTTAAATCAGCAATCGCATATTCTTGGACATTCGTATCTAACGGAAAGAGGTCTGCCCAAACCCGGTAATTAGCGTTTTTCTTTGTAGGGCTCCACTCAAATTCATAAACACCAGCCTCTTTTGTTGGTTTTGGGTGGATATGACTGTAATCCTCCAGACTATCATCAATGATTAATAAATGAATCTTCTGGGTGTGCACCTCTTTAAGATTGTCTAAGGGAACAGGGCTATCATCTTTAGTTTTTGTCAGCTTTATTTGAACGACTTTTTTATCATCCTTGTCTTCTACCTTCGGAACAGATAATTTGATGCTCGGCTCGGAGGCTTTACTTTTGGCAGCTTCCCCATGGGCTGTATGGTCCATCCCTGCATGTTCGTCTTTATCACCGTGCCCGTGAAGAGGGGACATGAATAATAGAGAAAAAACCGCTAAAAAAATCATTCGTTTCATCATTTTCCTCACCCTAATTTAAAAAACTACGCATAATTAATCACTATATTTTTAATTCTATAGAAAAATTAATCAAATGTTAAGGAAATAAATAGAAGATAAAATTGTGAGGAGAAATCTTATTAGGGGAGTTAGAACATGAGAATTTTAGGCATAACCTTAATCTTGGCATTTTTAGCTCCAAGCATCTTCGCCCATGCTGGGCACGACCATGAGAAGGAAACGGCACAAGTTGCAAAGCCATCCCCTTCAGCAGAGCATCCTTCGGCTTCAGGTCGCATGTTTGAGGTCGTAATGGAACGATGTGAGGCTGACAAGGTTGATCTATATATATCCGACAGCCAAACCAATGAACCTATAGCAGACGCACAAGTGGAAGTTTTGGCCACTGGGGATACAAGTTTAACAAGTAAGGCAGCGGCCACAAAATCACCTGGTGTCTATCTTTTAATCCTCAAAGCCAATGATGGCAACAAAGTTACCTTAGAGCTTAAGGTTTCCACGCCTAAAATGAGCGAATCTCTCACTTTGACCGTGCCTCAATGGCCAAAAGCTTCAGGGAAATGTGCCCCTTAAGGAGACCTTATGCTCAAAAATTGTAGGCTTTATCTTATCGTTCTCCTAATTTATGCAGCGTGTTTCACACCTGCTTTTTGTCATGGTGATAAACCCCACGATGGGCCGCCTCCTTCTTCAGCTATTCCTACAGTCGAAGAATCTCCTTCTGATTTGGCATTGGTTCAACGTCTTTTTGTTCTTAAAAGAAGTCAGTTCGACAATAGCCTCCTAACAATTGTTGCCAAAACTGTAGAGCGTCCTAAAACCATTATTCTTCCCGCCAAAACAATTGCGAGCCCTAATGGATATGCTCAAATCCATGTGCCCCAGTTGGCACGTGTTCTTATTGATGATAGGTTTCCTATTCCGACCACAGGAGAAAAGGTTACCGCTAACCAGGTATTAGCCGTGGTTGAACCCTTGCTGTCTGTTATTGATATAACAGATAAAAAATCTGAACTTTACAAACTTGAAGGAGAGATTTCTATTCTCAAGAGAGAAATTGACCGCTTTACAAAATTAAGAGAGTATTCTCCGCGCAAAGAGCTTGAGAACAAACGAACAGAGCTAGATCGCTCCGAAAAGCAAAAAGCCCAACTCCTCTCCACAGGTCTTGGTAGAGAGCTGCTTCGCTCTCCTATCGATGGAATTGTCAGTGACAATCATTTACTCCCGGGCCAGATTCTTCAGCCCAATGATTCAGTTATGGATATCATCAATCCAGAACGCTTCCGTATCGAAGCTTATACGTTTGATTATCTGCAAACAGATCAGATTTTATCAGCACGTCTGCGCTCCCCTGAAAATCTTGAAAAATTCTACCCCTTAAATCTTATTGGAACAAGTCCTCGGATTGGAGAGAAGGATTACTCTCAGCACATCTTATTTTCTATGGCTGAAGCACCGCCAGAACTTATTGTGGGTATGGCTGTTGACGTTTTGTTGACGACCAAAGAAACCACACGACGTATTATAATTCCGAAAAGTTCACTCTACAAGTCTGGCAAATCTTACACCGTATTCCTTCTCGTAAACCCGGAACTTATTAGAGCTCATCCTGTAGAAGTTGGATTGTTTTTTGATCAGTCGGTTGAAATTATTTCTGGTCTCAAAGTTGGTGATCGAGTTATCTCTGATACCACAACTCTTTCCAAAATATTGACCTTAAGAGAAGAAGCACAGCATGTTCACTAAGATCATTGAGTTTTCCCTTAAATACCGTTGGTTTATTCTATTTTCGTATCTCGCAATCATCATTTATGGCAGCCTTCTTGTGCCAAAGCTTCCCGTAGATGTCTTTCCGGACCTAAATCGCCCGACTGTGACCATAATGACGGAAGCCTCAGGCCTCGCACCAGAAGAAGTTGAACAGCTGGTGAGCTTTCCTATTGAAACGGCGATGAATGGGTTGCCAGGTGTTATTCGGGTGCGTTCAACTTCAGGAATTGGCTTATCTATTGTTTTTGTGGAGTTTGATTGGGGAACGGAAATTTATCGCAATCGGCAAGTAGTCAGTGAACGCTTAGATGTCGCCACCGCCCAGCTTCCTTTGGGTATAAAACCTATCTTGGGTCCCGTTACCTCTATCATGGGTGAAATTCTCTTAATTGGGGTAAGCTCTCTTAAAGGAGAAACGTCGCCCATGGAGCTGCGTGGAATTGCAGATTGGATCTTACGTCCTCAGCTTTTAAGTATAGCAGGTGTTGCGCAAGTGATTCCTATCGGAGGAGAAGTTAAGCAATACCAAATCCTACCTAACATTAACCGCCTCTGGTCTTACAATGTGTCTTTAGAAGATATCTTGAAAAGTGCTCAAGGTTTTGGACAAAACAAAACGGGCGGATATTTAGAAGGATTTCGCGAAGAATCATTGGTACGTTATTTGGGGAACACGACCCAACTTGAAGACTTGCAAAAAACCATTGTTCGTTATCTTCAAGATAAATCTCTCACATTTCATCAGGTAAGTTCCATTCAGTTTGGAGCAGCTATTAAAAGAGGCGACGCGAGTGTTGATGGCAAGCCTGCTGTTATTCTTTCCATTCAAAAGCAACCAGGAGCGAACACAACAACCCTAACGACTGAAATAGAAAAGAACCTTCAAGAGATACAGAAGCGGCTTCCACCGGATATTAAAGCTGACCGGATGCTTTTTAAGCAAGCTACTTTTATTGAAAACTCCATTTATAATGTGGAGGAGGCTTTGGAGTTTGGAGCCGTATTGGTTCTCATAATTCTGTTTCTATTCTTGATGAATATTCGCACGACCTTTATCAGCTTAACAGCCATTCCCATTTCTATCCTTATGACAGCCATTATTTTTAAATGGTTTGGGCTTTCCATAAACACCATGACGCTAGGGGGGCTTGCGATTGCTATTGGTGAGTTGGTTGATGATGCGGTGGTTGATGTGGAAAATATATTTAGGCGCTTGCGAGAGAATCGACTGAGCAAAGTCCCGAAGGCGATTGTAAAAGTGGTCCGGGATGCTTCATTGGAAGTCAGAAGCTCGATTGTCTATGCGACGGGGACTGTCATTTTCGTTTTTCTCCCTTTGTTTGCTTTAAGCGGGATTGAAGGCCGTCTCTTTACACCTTTAGGGGTTGCTTATATTATTTCTATTCTGGCCTCTCTTGTGGTCTCTGTTACCTTAACTCCTGTCCTTTCTTCATATTTACTTCCCAATCTTAAAGTTATGAAACATGGTGATAGCTGGTTGGTGCGACATTTAAAAAGCCTAGACACCAAGCTCCTTAATTGGTCTTTTCTGCGTGGCAAAACTCTCATTTTTGCTCTTGTTGCCATAACTCTTCTTGCGGCTTCCTCAGTTCCATTTTTGGGGAAATCTTTCTTGCCATCCTTTAATGAAGGCTCTGTTACAATTAACTTGAGGTTGGCGCCTGGAATGTCCTTGAGTGAATCCAATCGCATTGGCACCATAGCGGAAAAACTCTTATTAGAAGTGCCTGAAGTAAAGTCCGTTGGGCGTCGTAGCGGCAGAGCGGAATTAGATGAGCATGCGGAAGGTGTCTATTCTTCAGAAATTGATGTGGACTTAGCTCCTTCAAAACGAGCACGAGATATGATCCTCAATGATATTCGCACCCGTTTAGCAACGCTTTCAGATGTTGTCGTAAACATTGGGCAGCCGATATCCCATCGTTTAGATCATTTGCTCTCTGGTGTGCGTGCTGAAATTGTTATCAAGGTGTTTGGCGATAACCTTTCAATTTTAAGAGAGCAAGCTGAGACCATTCAAGAAGCCATAAAGAATATCCCAGGTTTAACAGACTTGCAGATTGAGCAACAAACCCTGATTCCCCAGCTTCAAATTCACCCTAAGCGCGAGGAAGCCCTAAAATACGGAGTTAATATGAATCAGTTGGGTGAAACCATAGAAACTCTTCTATCTGGCAAAGTTCTTAATCAAATTCTTGAGGGATCAAGACGCTATGATCTCGTGGTACGTCTGACAGAAGAAGACCGCCATGATGCCGAAAAGATTGGCCGCATCTTGATTGATAGTCCGTCCGGAAAAATCCCATTAAAGTTCGTAACAGATATCAGGCAGAGCACAGGACCAAACCAGATTTTGAGAGATAACACCCAACGACGCATCGTTGTTATGGCCAATACAAAAGATCGTGCTTTAGTGTCTGTTGCACAAGATGTCCAAGAGAGGTTGTCAAAATTAACTTTACCAGAAGGGTACTCATTAAGGTTTGAAGGGCAGTTTGAAAGCCAACAAGCGGCCACAAGGTTGATTGCTCTGCTCTCAATTGTAGCCTTAGCAGGTATCTTTATTCTCCTCTATAGTCATTTCAAATCAGCCGTCCTAACACTGATTATCATGGCAAATGTTCCCATGGCATTGATCGGGAGTGTCGCTGCTATTTGGCTTAGCAATCAAACTTTGTCAGTCGCAAGCTTGGTGGGCTTTATTACGTTGACAGGGATAGCGACACGCAACGGAATTTTAAAAATAGCTCAT
Organism: Alphaproteobacteria bacterium; assembly: GCA_019746225.1. NCBI lineage: Bacteria > Pseudomonadati > Pseudomonadota > Alphaproteobacteria > Alphaproteobacteria bacterium. Next base: position 23,012 of record JAIESE010000013.1, read on the forward strand.
TACATTCATCTTATGAAATATGAAGGTGAATCGTTTGGACTGCCAATGATTATTAGAGGCTCTTTAGAAAGGCTAACACCTGTCCTAATGACAGCGTTGGTTGCTGCCTTTGCCCTCGTTCCCCTTATGATCGGTGGTGATCAACCGGGTAAAGAAATCCTACACCCTGTCGCTGTGGTTATCTTTGGAGGGCTGATTTCATCAACTCTTCTCGATACGTTGATAACCCCTGTTATATTCTGGTTAGTGGGGGAAAGAGCTATCGAGGAAAATTGTTTATCAATTTAACTTTCAATAAGTTTTCTTACATCCTCAAATTTCGTCTCACAATCTGCTCCCTCTGCACTTGCTCCTGCTGTTCTTGAGCTTGCTTTTCCTGTTGCATCTGGGCCTTTGATTCGGACGTATCTCCTCGGGGTTTTTCCTGTTGGAGGCGTGCTGAGAATTTCTCATAAGCCTTGATAGATATTTCGGCAGATGGGGGAATGGCGTGGTCCTTGACTGCTCGTTCTTCAAATAACTCACCCGCGATCTTTGTGAGCTGCCCGGCCATTTTGTTGACTGCGGGCTTATCGGCACCAGTTGGAGTGCGCCCATACCGTTCAGAGAAGTGAAAGAACTCGCAGACGGCCTGGTACTTCTCATGATTCTCCAGTTCAAACTTGGCGCGAGCATCTGATAGCCCTTCACGCACCGCAAACAGATCGCTGGAGCGCCTTTCCTCAGAGTGATCAAACGACCGATATTGCTCTTGCAGAGGCTTTGCTTCTACGGTTTCATACAAGAAGTTTGTGATCGCTTCCTTCGTGGTGACCTTCACCGCGTTCCACAAGTTCCGCCCTTGCTGGAGTTTTTGGGCTGACCACAGAACCTTATCATCTGCTTTAAGCTGCGCTTGAACTTCCTTCGCATCCAGATAATCCACGCCTGAGAGCTTCTCTTGGATACGCGACAAGCGATCGATGTATTTCTCCTCCCGCCAGAAATCAAGGGAGGACCCAAACACCTCGAGCGTCTGGCGATGACGGCTCATGCCAACGTACGTGAGGTTACGGTATTGTTCGTAGGAGGCGAGCATCTTCACATGATCGACGCTCACCCCTTGGGTCTTGTGGATGGTGGTTGCCCAGCCACTATCGATAAACGGATACAGCTTAGGCGCAAACGACACAACCTTATCCGCATCATCTGTCTTTACCGTGATCTTGTTTTGAACAAGCTTTACAATCGTCCCCAGGGTTCCGTTCTTGACCCCCAGCCCGTTGTCGTTATGGGTGAACAAAAGCCTATCGCCACAAGCAAATGTCTTGTTCTCGTATGTTTTGATCTCCTTTCCAAAATCATCATAGGACAGGTGACAGGTCTTGTAGGTAAACTCAGGACCCGTGATTTCGCCCTTTTCTCGCATCCTATGTCGCGCTTGCTCATTGAGGCTTGTCGCATCGCGATTTGTGAAAGCCAACATGATGTGCGTGCTTGTGGGGTTGGCTTCTCGATTCTCAGCCCATGCCGCGATCATGGCATGCTTCGTTTCGACCCTCGTATCCTCAAGGTTTTCATAACTCATGGGCCGCAGTGTGTTTTCAACCCGCTTGATGAGCGCTTGCTGTTGGGCGGGTTCCGTCACTTTCTCGTAATCATATTTCAGTGTCCTGAGATGCCCCACATAAACCCTGTGCTCCTCCAGTCTTTCCGCATATTGATCAAGGTTCAGAAGAATGTCTTTGGCAGCCTCTTGGCGGATTTTCAGCCATTCCTGGTGGAGAGAAACGTCAGGGTGTTCGACCTCGAGCTTTTGAGTATTATTTATATCATTCTGCATCTCCATCCAAATCCGACCAGACACCTGACGCGCCAAGCTAAACCTCTCAAGCGCATCTCTATCCTTGGTCGCAGATTCATCGATGGTTTTGAAGATGCTGTTCTCCTGGTAAATCTCAAGAGCTTTGCGGGTATTGAGGCTGCCAAAAAGACGAGTCGCATCCCGCTGCCAGCCTTCCTGTTGACGAACGATGGTCTCGAGGATGGCAGGTTCCACACGATTTGTTAAGAGGCGAAATGCAGGACCCGCTTCGACCGCTTGTAGCTGGTTGGCATCCCCCATAGGAACGATCTTGGCACCCGCCTTTTCGGCAATCGTTAGGAGCTCCGCAAACCGCCGACTGTCCACCATGCCCGCTTCATCAAGGACAATCACGGACTTAGGCGATACCCGTTCCCGCCCTTGCTCCTGCGCGCCCAAAAACCTATGGACCGTCATCGATCGTATCCCACAACGGGCCATATTGTCGGCTGCTCGGCCTGTCGGCGCCAATCCGATGACCTTGTATCCCGCTTGTTCCCAAGCATCCTTCGCAGCTTCGATTGAGGTGGTTTTACCCGCGCCTGCAAAGCCAACGACACAGGAAATCTGATCGCTGGAGAGCATGTGGCGGATGGCCTTGTCTTGGTCAATGCTTAGTCCCCCATGGACCTCCAGCCTCTTGTTCTGAGCTGCAATCGCACCTTCCACATGAGTTGCATCAACCGGATGGGTCCTTTGTGCGGCAAAGTTCTCGGCCCGTTGGACAAGTCCCATTTCTAAGCGCAACATCTTTCTAGTCGTAAATACGTCCTCCCCCCTAAAGGCGTTGACATGCACCAATTCGCTTGAGGCCTTCAACCTGTTATAGAGATTTTGAAACTGCTCCGGATCATCAATATACCGATTTAACACCTTCGCAATGTCTTTTGCCGTAAAGGTGGAATGATTGGACGTCACAATCGACAAAACAAGCTCGGGATTTTTGAGAATTTTGAACTGATTCTTCAGCCTCACAGCATCAAAAAAAGATTTTTTGTCCGTATTCTTTGTTCTTTGATCGACCTCTATTGTTGGCCTCCCCAACTTCGGTTGAGGCTCCAGATCAATATCCCTATCAACATATGAGCGATGATCCACTCGGATATTGAAACCATGCTCCTTCAGGGCCGCATTCTGATAGGCTGCGTACTGCTCACGGGCCTCTTCTAAGAGGCTCTGTTGATTCCATTCTCTATTCTTTAACCCAAATCCCTCATCCAAAAGGTGGCGCGTTGTTAAAACAATATGACAGTGGGGCTGATATATACCTGTTTGGTCATTGGTCTTAGCATGAAAATGAAAGGCAGCAACCATTCCCCGCTTCACATAAACATCTTTGACAAATTCCCGAAGCCACGCCAGATTCTGCTCATCCGTAAGCTCATTGGGTAAAGAAATCTCAACCTCTCGATAAACTTGCGAATCTTTGCGTTTCTCAGAATTTTCACAAACATCTGAGAACTTCTGCATGGCATTTACCCAGGATGATTTGCATTCCTGAGCAATATCCTCAATCCATTGTGGGGAGCCTTCTGGAGTTAATATTTCGACATGCTTTACATGATCTTTATCCGGATGATCCCAGCATTCCCCAGTGTGCGAATCAACAAGAACCGTCGCACTACAGTAGGACAAAAAGCGAACACAGCTCTGCCCGCCTTGTCTCGATATCAAGCGTACACTGAGATGATAATTGGCCATACATAATTATACATCTATACAATACAATGTACAATATGTTTTAATGGAATTGAAAGATGTGCCGCTTGCGGCAAAGCGATGTTGCGAAGCGACGTATAAGCGCGCATTTCTCAAAAATCGAAATGAAGCATGGAATTTATGTTTTATTTTTGTAGCAGCCGTTCTTTGTTTTATGAAGGGGGGTTGAAGGGGGAGAATCCCCCTGGAACAATTACGAAAGGAAATGAGAGATGACTTCACGACTCGGCAGACTTAACAAAAAGATCGAAAAGTTACTGGTCCAAAAAGAAAAAGTTGAATCGGTTTATATTGGGTCTATATCCAAAATCATCCTGAAGTCGGTTCAAGAGGGTACCGATATACAGATTATTGCGGGCATGATATTAGATACTTCAGAAATCATCAAAAAGTCACCAGAAAAAAAGGAGGCATGGCAAGTAGCCGGTCAGAAATTTCTTTCCCGATCAAATCCAAAACGATCTAAAGACGGAAATGAAGGTGCTCAATCTGGCACTCAACCGATGGAATCGTGAAAGGGAAAGTTGTTTAAGCAGTGGAGGGCAAACAGCCATGAGTTTTCGGAAAGCACGGACAAGAACATTGATACAGTTGGGTGGATTGGTTGAGAAATCAGGACTTCTTGAAGAGCTTGGTCTTAAGGCTGGGGATGATCTACAACGAAATATTGAGTGTATGGAAGGTGCCGCAATTCTGATGGGGGGATTAAGCGAATTACGGCGTAATTTAGATGGTGAAGCTACAACTGGTCAGAAGTTGCTTTGGGCTGAAACTGGGAAGAAGATATTGGGTGAATGATCCCTTATACTATCATTTTTTGTCACCATTTCGAAGTTTAATGCAAAAGTAATATCCTATCCTGATTGAATTCACATGGTCCCTCTCTAAATATAGGTACCAAAATCTCTTCGTGAGGTGATCTTTTGAATATACTAGAATAAAAGCATTTAAAATACAGAGCCATCCCCAGCAGATCGCAAGTTCGATCCTTGCAGCGACCGCCAAAGAAAACGAGGATTTGTGGGGATTTTATTTTCTTAAATCCATTTCTTAGACATTCTTGGGACAGTTGAATGTACTTTTTCCCTACTGAATAACTTATTTGAGTTCTTCAATCTTCTGAAGGATACTTTCATCTGCTTCCTCCAAAAGCTTAGGCATTTTAGTTTGCAACTCCTTATAAAGTGGGTTGAGATGTTCTGTGACATCATCTGAACTCTGGGTAACACCTTTGTCTATTAGAAGGTCGCGAATGCGTCCTAAAATATTGAAAATCTCTTTATGGGTCTGATTTTCTACTTTTCCACCATAACAAATTACAAACATGCGTAATGCTTCTAAGTTTATAAGAAAATCATTATAAACTTGCCTAAAATTATCTATATAAGTTTCATTTATAGTCTCACCCTTAACTCTGAGGTCAATGGCTTCAGAGAGAACATCTGCTACGTTAAAGAAATTACTTCGGGTATTTATTACTTTCTGTTTAATACCATAATAATCATATACAAAGGCTTTGAGCTTTTCTTGAGAAAATAGGTTTTGTTGCAAACTACGTTGTGTAAAATATGTAACGCCACTACTTATTATCATAGACACTACGCTACTAGTTAATAAAAGGCTTACCCATCTCCACTTTTCTGAAATACAATTATCGGTCAAAGGTATTCTCCACGCATTTTTTCTTGCAGTCAGTAAGGGCAGATGTACAGTCCTCGGTTAACGTCTGATTTGATAGTTCGAACTTTCTTTTTAGACCAAGTGCATTGTTTTTTTGAAATTCAAAGATTGTGGTGGTCTCGGTTGAAGTGACAGCCCATTTTTCATGGCTACCTTCCGGGGTTGTTTTTTCCATATTTTCTATCTCGTTTGCTTTTTTTTGTGCTATCCCAGGAGCATATTTTTTAATCCAATCCCCACCTAAGATAGTATTCGAGCGCATTGTAATAGTCCGCATACACTCTTTGTTGGCTTTTAAACATGCCTTCTTGCATACTCTTAGTCTATCTGTCATTGGCTCGTCATTTGCTATTATTGACACTATGCCTAAAAAATAAACCCAAATAACTGTATAAACAACTCGTTTAAAAATCACTTTTATCTGCTCCCTTAATGGTTGCAACAATTCACCCTATTGAATAATAATAGACCACAATTCGGTTAACCTAATGTTAATGAGCCTATGGCTTCTATTGAATGGCAGAGAGCTCTAAAGGCAAAATATCTTAATGAATAATCATCCATGGGATTTAGGAAACATAAAATTGCTTGAAAGCCTGGTTGTGCAAAACGCAGTCTTTTTAATCACTGGTAGTTGGGCTGTAAACCATTATGACCCTACTCGAATCCCAAATGACTTAGACATATTAATCAGTAATAAAAATGAAAATATTGAAAATTGTGTATTTACGTTTGCTTCTTTAGAGGATTTTGCTTCTAAAATGGAAGAGATAAAACAGAAACTATATGAAATATCTGAAAATAATGGCCCAGCCCTGAAGTTGAGTTGTCGACTTTACCCTTTTCCTAGCGGAAACATGTATAATTTTGACATTCTTTCTCCAAAGCAAACTCAAAGTTTTGAAGAATTATGGGAGAGGAGTGAAAAGGGCATTATCTTTGGTAAAGTTCCAGTAAGATTTATCTCAAAAAGAGATTTAATTCATTCAAAAAGAGAAGCAATTCGTAATAATCAAAATGACATTAAATCTTTTTCAGGTGAAGACCTCAGAAAACTAATCATCAATACTAGGAAGCATTTAAATGACATTGAGAGATTAGAGAAACTCTGAATGATTATGTTAAGCCCTCAGCAGTAGATCCAACTTATAAATTATTATTACACTCTAGAAAGGGCCGATACTCCACAATGATCATTATAGTGATCGGGTGATACCTTTATGATCATTATAATGATCAAATTAATTGACAGTTAACGTATCGACTGCTATAAATTAAGGATAGAGTTCAACGAGGATGAAGAAATATGTCAAAGACCCAATCCCGAGTATATTCACGGTATAGTCGTGAAGCGGCAGCCCTTATGGGCAAAATGATTCGCCTCCATAGGAGGGAGAGGAAATTCACAACCCAAGATTTGGCAGATCGGGCTGGAATAAGCCGAATAACTCTTCAGAAAATTGAGAAGGGTGATATGAAATGTGGAATTGGCATTGTCTTCGAAGTAGCTACTCTTGTAGGTATAAAATTATTTGAAACGGAGGCCATGTCTATCGGTTCTTTGGATGAAAGAATTGAAGATAAGATAGCTCTCCTTCCTAAAAGCATTCGTACATCCAAGGGGCAAGTGAAAGATGACTTCTAATAATGAAAAATACACGGAAGCTTTCGTCTGGATTTGGTTACCAAATGAGACGGAACCTGTCGTAGCAGGGAAATTGACATCACAGAGAGACTCTCTTGTCTTTAATTACGGTCAGAGCTACCTTTCGCGCGAAGATGCCATTGCAATCTATGAACCAGAGCTTCCTTTAGAACCCGGCCTTTTGCCTTTACTTCCTGGAATGAGCATGCCCAGTTGTATCCGTGATGGATCACCCGATGCTTGGGGACGGCGTGTCATTATTAATAAGAATATTGGCAATCCGGGAAGTGCTACTGATACCTCTCAACTTGATGAGCTGACCTATCTCTTAGAGTCAGGATCAGATCGCATTGGGGCGCTGGATTTTCAGTTGTCACCAACAACTTACGAACCTCGGGATTCTCGGAATGTCCCTCTTGAAGAGCTCCTGGAAGTTGCTGATCGTGTTGAAAAGGGTCTTCCAATTTCACATGAGCTTGACGCGGCACTGAATCATGGAACTTCTATTGGTGGTGCACGTCCTAAGGCTCTCATTGAAGAAAAGGGTAAAAAATACATTGCCAAATTTTCTTCAACGACTGATATCTATGGTATTGTAAAAGCCGAATTCATCGCCATGCGTTTAGCAAAACTTGCTGGGTTAACTGTGGCTCCTGTCCTCATGACGCAATCCTCTAATAAAGATGTGCTTTTAATTGAGCGCTTTGACCGTATTGCATCAGAAAAGGGATGGAATCGTCGGTGCATGGTTTCTTCTCTCACACTTCTGGCATTAGATGAAATGATGGCCCGTTATGCAAGTTATGAGAATTTGGCCGAAATTATCCGGCATCGGTTTACGGATGCATCAATCACACTCAAGGAGTTATTTGGAAGAGTTACCTTTAGTATCTTGGTAGGGAATACGGATGATCACGCGCGCAATCATGCTGCCTTCTGGGATGGCAAGATGTTGTCCCTCACGCCTGCCTATGATATTTGTCCACAAGGACGTACGGGTAATGAGGCTTCTCAAGCGATGTTCATTTCTGAGAATGACCGCAGAAGCAAGGTTTCTGTATGTCTTAATGCTGCTCCTCTATTTTTACTAACTGAGAAAGAAGCGACATCTATTGTTGAAAGCCAATTGAAAACGATAAAAGCACATTGGCACATTGTCTGTGTAGAAGCTAAAATCACAGAGATAGATAAAAAGTTCTTGATGGGTCGACAATTTTTAAACCCTTTTGCCTTTGACGACTTAGAAGGAGAACGGTCCAACCTCAAAGAGATGGCTGATATGATACGAGAAAAACTTGCGTAAAAAAACTTCCCTTACAATATGTTCTCTTGTAAAATGATGAAATCGATTCCTGTGGTGATAGTTTGGTGATAATTAAATTTAGAATCGGAAAAATAGTGTGGTAACATATTGATTATACATGTAAAAGTATTTTACGAGAGGCAGACTCTTAATCAGCGGGTCGCAGGTTCGATCCCTGCAGCGCCCACCAAGCATTCTGCGGTTCTCGGAGTTTTTGAAAATCCCTCAAAAAATTTCCGGAAGCATATCGGAAGCAGCTGATGAGAATTCAACATCTTCATATTTTCTCAAACAAGCCTCTTTTGATAATTGCTACACTCTGATTGATAATTTTGGGTCAAGAAAAAGATCTAAAATTTTATCTTGCCTTAGTTTCATTGAGAAGCTAGGGAGATTTTACCCTCTCTCGTAGTCTCATGTCATCCTTGGCGCTAATCTTTCACGTAGTTGACAATGACGATGGGAATAGGAAAAAAAACATAAGTTTACCCTCAATTCAAAAGGCAGCCCCTTGGGGCGCTTATTTAGAGTCTCACGCCCGCCGTATTTATGAAATGGTCTTGGATACAACCTTTGAAGCCGCACCAACCCTCTCCAAGGTCGACGAGTTGCTGGCGTGGATGCGCAAGCAAACTAGCCGCTCTGACCAACCCTTAAAACGCCGATTTATCCTGCGATATTCCAAATTCAGAAGCTCCAAAGACCTTGATCCGCTCCTGTCCGATTTGCTGCAGATGGGCTACATCCAAGACGGCCCTGACGGGACGTTTCGGATGGTCAGTTAAGTATCTGAGGGTTAGCAAATTAACTTAGCGTTATTTATAGTCAAATGCTATTTTACCAGCAGGCACCGTCTCTTTCTTCTGTTTTAACAAGCAAATACTTTTCTGAAAGTAATCGAATTTTTTCCCCATCTTTTAACCATATACAATATTCCTTTAATAGTTGCCTGTTTATTTCTCTATTATCACTGAGGCGAAAGTTGTCTTTATATTTAGCCAACAACTCTATATGAGTGGTAAATTTACGAATATTATCTATTTTTTTCCCGTTCTCCATTATTTGTCTATATATGAAGCTTCCTTCTCCATCTTCTGAAAAATCTTTTAACAAAATATCTGTTAAGTATTGAACAAGCTGTATGTGAAATCTAAGGATATCATGCTGTTCATCTGGAACCTCAAATCTATCAAGTCGTGCATAAAGTGCAGCAAGATTCGTATAATCTCTATAAGTCGCCATCCAGGTATTTGTATCCCATAAGCACTCAACGTAGCCCCAACCCCAGGTTTGGTTATCAATGCCCAAGAGATCGTCCAATCCTGAGAGCCTAGTTGAGTCTTCATCACTTGTCAGGTGAGTAACTGCAGTATATATCTGCTCCAGGGACTGAACTTTTGGAATAACCCTCTTCATAAGAGGTAGGGGAACTCGATTTACAGAGGGTCTCTCTAAAGTTTTAATAGGCGTACTGCGTTGAAGAGAAAGCCTACTTTTCTGCTTTTTTTTAAATTTTTCTCTGTCAGATTTAATGTTCAAGATTTTTTTTTCTTTAACAGCTTCTTCAACAACAACTTTTCCCGCTCGCAGCGAACTTTTCAAATTGGCATTAGCAATTATACATTCACTTTCACTGCTCGGTAAGGAATTATTTAAACGATACTTGCTAATCATGAGGGTCAAAAATTTATCATAAATTCTCTTTTTAACCTCCACATCAAGCTTGTAAAAAGGTACTTCTATAATTCGTTCTCTAAGAGCTGCTAATGGATCGTTAACTTGTTCTTGGGCATCTTGTCCTATATTAGAAATACTCTCTTCCTCTTCGACCATTTTTGGCACCGCTTCTAAGTCTATGTCATGCATTAGCCACTTATCAGTGTATATGTTAATAAGATCACTCAATATATTACCAATAAAACCCCAAACAGCTTGCAGATTCCAAGTCGATTCTATAACTGGGTTTGTTAATGGAGGAGTTACTTTAGCGGAGGGAACTTTCCTGTTTGCGGTAATAATGATGATTAAATCCTGAATTGATAAATCGACATCAAAATAATTGCTATGGAATTCTTCCTTTGTGGGATCTAAATAATCCAATAACATCCCAAGTGCCTGTGGTTGTGGTACTCCATCTTGATCGAACAAAACACGATCAAAATCATTGAGAATTAAAGCAGAGTTTTTATACGTTTCATTAACTTTTTGAGTTTGTACTCTTATTTTGAATTTATACTTGTTAGATCCTTCTGCCCTAATAATATATTCTTCAAAGATATCACTCTCATTTTCGTCACGACCTTTTAACAAAGTCTGAACAAAATGGCCAAAAGACGAGCTTTTGCTTCCAAAAGACTCACCTTCCAAAGCGACGCTTGTGAGATCTTGAGAAGATCTGATAGAAGCTTCATAGGTAGGTAATCCCAACTTGTCAAGAACTGCTCTTGAGGCGTTGGTTTTGCCTGTTCCAGGATCACCATAAAAGTAAAATGCTCGACCAGCTGATGGAATGTCAGAATTGGAAGAAGCAACAAGTTGTAAAGCCATTCTTTGCAACTGGTGTTTTGTTCCATCCGCATAGAATGTTAACTCCCTATTTTCTGCATCGTGCTCCTCATTTTCAGTTGAATTGGGATTGAAATCATAAAGATCTGGATTCCATGGAAGCTTTTTTTTCTTGATTGGTAATTTTAAATAATTTTTTAACACAGCTCTAATGTCTGTTGCAAAGATGCTATTTGCTCGAGCATCCATGAATGCTTGCTCAATTTTTCGTTGTATTTTTGTTGGATAAAAACGCTTCTTTAATACATAAGCAATTTCTAAGTCAGATATACCCACTTCGTTAACAACATTTCTAATAATCTTTTCCTTTTCACTTTCAAGGGTTGTTTTAATATCTTCCAATGATAATTGCAGCTGAGAAGGTCTGAATATACGATCCGCGGCGGTTAGACCTCCTCCCACAAATCCTGCTGCTGCAGCTCCGATAAATACAGGTCCCGAAATAGATTTCAAAGCACCAAACAAAATAGTAGTCGTCATTTGTGAAAACACGCTTCCAACAATTTCTGCAGTCAGAGTATAAGGGGAATACCCAGCTTGTTTGATCCGCGCTTCAAGGTTTACCAGGTCTTCTTGAAATGTTGGGAATACTTTGGTTTCTAGTTGATTGATTTTTAGTGTAATCAGTTCTTGAAGTACTGATTTTATTATACCGTCATCATAAATTCTTTCTACATCTTCCAATTCTGCCGTTGTAATAGGGGGTTTGTTTCTTTCATATCTTCTTTTTGTAAGTCTTTTTTGATCATATATTCCGTCATCAAGCCAACTATAAGGGTTTTCTTTGCCTGAATTCCTAAGTCTCTCAGTGGCTACGGCTGGGTTAATAATATTTACTAGAATTTCTAAAATACAAATTGAAATAGTTTTACCAATGGTTTTCATTTTTTTCTCCAATAAAAAGGTTAGTGTTGTGTTGATTTAAGCTGTTTGTTACTGTCTTGAACGGTTGAGGTTTTGATTGTCCTAGTCTTTTATGGCCTAATGAAATTATTTTGTCCGCCGCATTCACCATAAAAGGCTTATGTGTAATAATAATTTTAGTCATTTTAGGAAGGTATTTTTCTATATTTTCTTGGATGAAAGATTCTGTTTTATTATCCAAAAATGATGTTGCTTCATCAAATATACAAATATTTGGTTTTTTAAGAAAAAGTCGAGCCAACGCCAACCTCTGTTTTTCTCCTCCGGATAATTTGGCCCCCCTATCTCCTAAGTTTGTATGGAGCCCATTAGGCAATTTTCTAACAAAGGAAAGGAGATTCGCCTTGTCTAAAGCAAACTCCATTTCCTTTAGGCTTGCCTCTGGTTTAACGAACAATAAGTTATTGTAGAGAGTGTCACTGAGTAAATATGTCTCTTGAGGGACCCAACCTATCGTTTCATAAAGTGACTGAAATGAAAGTAGTTTTGTATCTGTTTGGTTGATAAGAATCTGCCCATCTGTAGGGTCATATAATCTTAAAAGAAGCTTAGCAATTGTTGATTTCCCTGCGCCGGTTGTTCCCATAATAAGGAGAGTTTCTCCAGCACCAATTTTAAAGGAAAGATTATCTATAATGACTCTGTCTTGATATTTAAAGGACACTTTTTTAAATTCAATTTGGAAACATTCTCCTTTTATTTCAACGGGGTGGGTGTGTTCTTTGATTTCTGGTTCTGTCAAAAGTATATCCAAGATACCCCTCATATCAAGAAGGGCCTTTTTCATATCTTGAGCTAGCTGACCTAAAATGCTTATGGGAATGATAAATTGTAAAATATAGCCATTAAAAAGCACAAAGTCGCCCACGGTTAGCGTTCCTGCTAAAACGCCTAAACCTACAAAATAGGTCAGAAGAGAAAGTCCAGCACCTAATATTATAGATTGTATCAAACGTACAGTATTCAAAGATGTCACAAAATTAACTTCCGCATTCTCTCTTTTCTTTAGCTCTTTTTGGCAGGTATGTGCGGCAAGCTCTTGTTTATAAAAAACTTTGATGGCTTCATGATTTAAAAGCCAATCAGTAACTACACCATCTGTCTCTTTGTCTATTTCATTAGCAATTTGACGGTTCGCAAAAATTGACTTCATAGACACAAACGTATAACCAAAAAAAACTATCAATGTGCCGGCAAGAAAAACTCCGTAAATAGCAGGATAAATAAATGAAACTAACGTGATAACAAATAGAAATTCGATAATTGTTGGTACAAGGTGAAAAAATATACTCAAGGTAACCTCAGGTATGTCACTTTGAGCTCTTCGTATAAGATTTGTTAATGCTCCTGGTTTTTGGTTAAGGAAATAGCTTTGTGAAAGAGTGTGAAGATGGGAAAGTATCTTTACACCTAAAGTATAAATTATTCGTTGCTCAATACGATATGTATAGAGGGCCCGGATGGATAAGGATGCTTGACTGATCATCCAGATCAACCCATAACTGAGCAAAATGAACGTTGTCATGGAAGCATCTGAAGATACAGAAAAGTGTTCGACTGTCCTTTTAAGAGTAAAAGGAACACATATGTTTGATATGATACCTACTACTAAAAACACTATAGCCAAACAAAAGCTTAAGAGGATATTTTTATCCTCAAAAGTGTCCAAGAGAATCGACCTGATGCAATTCCAATATTGTTTATAATTTGTTTTGTTGCTCATAATGGTTTTTCATCCCAATATCTGATGAACATTTCTATCGAAGCTAAGTGCATGAAGGGCCACATGTGCCTTATATCCCCATTTCCAATAAGAGTTATGGTATTATGAAGTCCTTTTTTATCTATTAAGCCGTGGGTTACAAAATGACCTTCAAGACAAAGAGCTAAGACTCTTTCAAGATTTTGCTTTATACCAAGTTGAAAAACTCCTGTAGTTTGGCTTTTGTCGAGTCTCCAGACAGTATTCGTTTTGAAGGAGTCACTTACGGCTTTGCGCAGGGGGTAACGATCATATCCCTTTTTAAATAAATCATAAACTGGAAATGAGAGTGCAAACTCTGTTACCGGTTCGTAAAGAAAGGGATAAAAAATTGGATTACTTTGATCCATTATATCTGCATGAATAGATGCAAATCCTTCATAGAGCGCGTCAACTTGACTATATTTTCCCGGAAGAATTTTGTTAGGTAGCAACTCGTATATGGGATGAACAAATTCAGATGACGTTTGTTGGCGAATCTCTGCATTAACCCAATGTGGTATCTCATCAAGGGTGTTTTCAATGGTCCGCTTATTCTTATTTTTTGAAAAATAGTAAGACCATAAGCTAACAACATTCTCTTTCAAAATTGAATACAAAGGATCGCGGTAAAATTGAGCAATGCTGTTGAGTTGTCGATTATACCCTTTGAATCCATTTTCGATCAGGTAATCCGCGGTTGATGATTTTGGAGGGGGCCGCATGAAGATGTGGTCACTTCCGTGCCCGCTAATAAAAGTAAAAGATTCATGAGAGGGTATGTGATCGTTTATTATTTCTGCCCATCGTTCGCTTAATAAACCAGGGGATGGTTTGTTAGGTTTTAAGGCATGAATTCTTTGAGCATGTTCAAATGGAAGAGAATTTGACACATCGACTTCAATAAGATTAATACCAATCTCATCACAAACTTTTTGAGCATGCGCCAGCTCATTAGATGATTGTATTTGAGAGTGAAAATAATTTAATGCCGTCAATGTTTGCCCTTTCTCCACAAGATCTTGTAGACAATAGGTCAAAGCTGATGAATCAAGGCCACCAGAAAGACTAACGCATATTGTTTTATAGGGTTTGATCCAAGGTTTAAGTGCTTTTTGAAGTGCAGTGACTGCATCTTCTTGTTGTAGATTTGATGTTCTATAGGAAGTTAGTGGATTCCAAAAGGGAGTGGTTTTTCTATCATCCTTTGTGATTTCTAAAGCGCATCCAGGAGGAAGCTCAAAAATGTTTTTAAAAGGTGTTTGAATAGCACAACTATTGCTGTGCACTAAATATGAGAAAAAGTAGTCCCAGTTATAATCAAACTTTTGATTTAATATTTTAAATATAATTTCAATATCTGAAGAAAATAAAATACTTCCATCATTTAGTGGACAATAGAAAAATGGGAGTTGGCCTGTTGAGTCCACAACAATTTCGAAGGATCCTTTTTTTGCATTTAGATAGACATATTTTCCCCACAATTTATTTAACACTGAATTTTTATCTAAAAGAGACTGTTGTTTAAAAACATTTTTTTCTAAAGCAAGTGAATGTTCTTTATCAAATACACGCCCAATTAAGATGGATGAATCATTATCCCAAATATCATCCATATCTTGCTTATCAGAGAGTTTGCCATAACAAAGAACAAGCGCACCCTTTCGAATAATAGAAGAAGAATTCTTGCTATATGAGCTAATAGCCTCTAAAAGCTGTTCTTCTTTAATGGAGCTTAACCCAAAGCTTAAGATTCCGGCATAAATCATATGTTAAACCTCCGGAATGGTTCGTTTAATATTATTGCCAATCCATCTCTTAACTCCGGTGAGTCCATAACAACCTTCCCATCACATTCCACCCATGCATGGGCCATGAATGGGTAGTTTTGCAGACCAATCTCTAAGTTGCATTTCCACTTTCGCTTTAAGGCCATTAAGACAAACGTCATAGCCCACTCCAGACATTTTGTTCGGGTTGGATAAATAAGACAGGCATCATTAACGATATTTGCGAGGTTCCGTAGATCCTCTGGTTTAGGGATAATATAGTAAGTTTCACTTTTGCGAGATTTTTTAATGAGCTCAATTGTGGAATAAAATCCTTTGATTTTCATATAGATGTTAATCTTGATGAGGCTTATTAAGGCAATTAAAACTTGCATATATAGTTTGCTTTTTTTATTGCCTAAAGGAAGTCGCCAATCTACATTTGCAACTCCTAGAGAGTCTTTTTTCCGATCTATATAATAGGGAAATGGTGTTTCCTTCTTTTCTATAATTTTATTATCTAGTAATTTTTGAATATAAGTTGCTTCAATTGAGGAGCTTTGAGAAACATTAGAGGATAGTAAATGTTTCATTAACGGAGGATTAGTTGTTTTTAGAATTTTTATCAGCAAATCGCACAACGTTTTGTTGCAGATAGTATATTTATCCGCGCGTGTGTCTAAAAGGATTAGCTCCTCTCTGAATTGCGCTACGTAGATATGCTCATTGAGATGATAATACATAGAATTTCTCTCTTTTTAGATGCGAATAAGTATTAAATTAATTAAAATTTGATAATACTTATTCGCTTTAATTTTTATTTAGGCCACATATAGGCAAATCTATGCTCGGTGCCTCTTCCTTGCCCACCTTGAGTGAGCTCAGAAGCGCTTTCATGCAGAACAACTTCATATTGAGGACTTAACTCCAAGTTCATCTTATCATTTTCTATGTTTTCCATAATTTATCTCCTAACTTAATTATTTATTGCCAATTTCGAATGAGGAAATTACTTTCATACCTATGTCCACAACATCCTTGTGTTAGCTCGGACGCACTATATTCTAAAGCAGTGCCATCCAGAACGTTGCTGTTTTCTAAATTTTCCATTCTATTCTCCATTTGGTTTAATTTTTAGGACACCAACCATTTCTAGAGGAAGTCGTTGGTGTCCATTCGCTTCAAAGAGTAGTGCTATACATGTCTTACAAACCCAAAGGTCTCTGATCTTGGTCCTGGTAAACCTTGTGTTAAGGCAGAAGCATCTTCTGCTAATACAGTTCCCTCAAGAGCATCTTTAATTTCAATGTTTTCCATAATTTATCTCCTTATTTTAATTGTTTTACTATCAAGACAAGAATCCATATCCTGTCCGACTCATATCGTTAGGAACACATACATGCCCTCCTAACAAATCTAAATTTAATGGATACGTAACGTAGGTTGCTAACTAGATAATTTACCAGAGTGAGACTACAGGGAATTTTACTGTATAGACCTTTACATTAAGGAAAATAGCCATTATTTTGTTAAATAAGAAGAAGCCAGATAAAATGAGTTATCCTATGGTTGCTCTTAAAACCCGCACTGAGATACTGATCATGAACATTCAAGACAATAATTTGCCTCAAGAAATCTATTCAAATTGTCTCGTGAAAATTGGAAATATACGATTTACTCCCCGAGAAATTGACATCATTGCTTTTATGATCAGTGGACGATCAGCAAAAAAGACCGCCGTATTTCTCTCACTCTCTCCCAAGACCGTTGAAAGTTACACTCGAAATATTATGATTAAGTTAGAATGTAATTCGCGGGAAGAAATAATTGATTATGTTGAGAAATCTGATCAATTTCAGGATATTAAAAGATATCACGTAAGTTTATTGATGCAAGCAAGCTTTGAATCTCAGCTAAGGAATATATCCCTTCATCTCAGCAAAGAAATTCCGTTCTGTGTTTGCCTATGGCAACTAGAAGAGAGTCAATCCATTTTTGTTCAATATCTTGAAAAGCACTTAAAACTTGGGGGTTTAAAAGTTACGCCAAGACATTGGGAGGATGAAACATCCTTTTCTCAGCTTTTGTATGAAGAAAATGGTCTAGATGTAACAATCCTTTGCCCGCCCAATATTTTAAGCTCTGAATTGAATTCACAATTTAATAATTGTTTATCAAAAATGGGAGAGCAAGTTAGCAAGATCCTCCTTTTGCTCCCTGAATCCGGAAAGCTTGAAGAAATAAAGAAGAATTTTAAGAATGTTGATATTATAGAACTTGATCGCGAGAACAATTATTACCGCAATGTCTTTACAATTCTTCAAAACTTATTGCCTAATCAGGATTTAAATAAATATAGGCTAGAATTTGAAGAACAGAATAATGCCAAAAAAATACGCTCTCAACCTAATTCGGAGCAAGAGAATTTAAAGAATACTACGCTTGAACAAAAAAAGAGCTATAGTGAACTTGGCAATCTATTCTGGAAACCCTTAACAAAACAAAATAAGGCTATGTTGTTAATTTTGGTTTTAGTTTCTAGTGTGGTAGGGGGCTATCTTACCTTTTCTTATAATGAAAAGGGGAACAATGTCGCCTCTGAATATGATAGTGTGTATGCTTCCAAGAACAAGGGCCAAGATAATTCCATATCGCATCTCATCCGTTCAGATTTAAGCATACCTAATAGTTCTATATTTCTCAATCGTTCTGAGCTAATGAATCAAATTGATCAAAATTTTAACAAGCAAGGTGACATTCAAACCCTTGCATTGATTGGAATAGGGGGTTCGGGAAAGACGACAATTGCAAGACAGTATGCACGAAAAAAGGAAAATATAATAAAAAGTGTTGTTTGGGAAATTAATGCTGAAACAAAAGAAGAGCTCATTGAATCCTATGAGAAATTGGCGTTTTTGCTTGCAAAAACAGAGGAGGATAGAAAATTTTTAAAAGGTATTGTTGAAATAAAAAAATTAGAAGCAAGAGAAGAGGAGCTTCTGCAATTTGTCAAGAAACATCTTAGAATAAATCCAAATTGGCTACTTATTTATGATAATGTTGAAAACTTTACAGAGATTCAAAAATATTTTCCAAATGATCCGAATATTTGGGGATCTGGGGAAGTCATCCTTACGACACGAGATGCTAACATTTCAAACAATAAACATGTCAATTATACTATTTTTGTTGGGGAGCTTAATCCTAAACAAAAGTTGGAACTTTTTAAAAATATCATGTCAAAGGAAAGTGATCCCCCCTTCACACCTGCTCAATTGGCAGATGCTACTCATTTTTTAGAAAATATCCCTCCATTTCCTTTAGATGTCTCAGTTGCAGGATATTACTTAAAAGCCACAGGAATTCAATATGTAGATTATATAGATAAGTTAAATAAGTTTAGTAATGAATTTGCAAGCTTGCAGGAAAATATTTTAAAAGAAGTGGGGGAATATTCAAAAACGAGATCTAGCATACTAATTTTATCCTTGCAGAGTGTTTTAAAAGCACACAAGGATTTTGCAGATTTTTTGTTATGCATAAGTATGATTGATTCACAGAGCATTCCAAGAAATATATTAAATAATTTTAAAAACACTGTCGTTGTTGATAATTTCATTTTTAATCTAAAAAAGTACTCTCTCATCACAACTGAATTCTCGAATTCATCTTTTGCAATTCATCGCAGCACACAACGTATTATTTTATCTTATATTACAAATATTTTTAATGCAGAAAAAAAGGCAGCCTTAATAAAGGCAATTTCAGAGAATTTAGAAAAATGTATTAATGAAACAATAACAAAAGAAGATATTGATGAGATGAAACCCTTCGTAAACCACTGCGTAGCGTTTTTAAATCATACGTATTTATTAAACCCTGACGTAAAAGGATCAATACAAGGACAATTGGGGATTATATACTATTTTCTTGGTGACAACATACAGGCAAAAGATTTGTTGATGACTAGTCTGTCAAACTTAAAGAAAGATTCTGATGAAAATCTTACAAGAATTCCTCTTTTCTTGGGATATCTAGGAAACGTCCAAAGGGATTTAGGAGATTATAAGGATGCAAAAAGACTTTTAGAAAGAAGTATTTCAATTTATGAGAAATCATATCCTAAAGAGGCTCAAAGATATGGATATTTTTTAGTCCATTTGGGATGTGTGGAAAGAATCTTGGGAAATTATGAACAAGCAAGAATTTTATTTGAAAAAGGTTCCCTTATCCAGCAAAAATACTTCCCTGAAAATGATAATTACGCAGCCTGGGTCTCAGGACATTTGGGAATTATAGAAAGGGAGATGGGAGAATATGACAAAGCAAAAATTAATTTGGAAAGAAGTTTAGCAATTTTTAAAAGGGATCGATCCCTTAATCATTTTGATACTGCCTGGGCTTTAGGTCATTTGACTGAAGTTTATGTCCAGCTCGGGGATTATGAAAAAGCAAAAGAAACATCAAAAGAATGCCTTAAAATTCTTGCATCATTTTTACCAGATAAAATTGGCCCGGCTTGGATTTTAGCATATTTCGAATCTATTCCGGATTCTGAAATTGAAAAAGAAGTAAAAAATCTATTTAATCAACTCCAAGCAATTTATAAAATTCATTTCCATGACAGCTATATTTATGTGGCATGGGCTATGAAACCCTTAGCAAATACTTACATGAAGACCGGAAACTATGAGAGAGCTAAGTTTCTCTTGGGACAAATACTATCAATTTTTCAGAAAAACTATGGAACTGAACATATTGCAACGGCTCAGATTTTTAGTGACCTTGGACAAGTCTTTTTGCTTGGGGGTAATCTTGAAGCTGCTGAGCCTATGCTTATTAAGGCATTTGGTGTCTTAAAGCTTAATAAACATCCGGCAAGTTACGTATGTTTGGAAAAATTATCAGATCTACTTCTAAAAAAATCTCTCTTAGCCAATGATTTAGGGAATGTAAATGAGGCCCGTAATTTTAAAACGCAATCGAGTGCATATTTAAAGCAAGCTCACGAAATTGTAAAAGATCATTTTCCTCCCAATTCTCCTCATATTATAAGGGTCCAGTCAAAACTTAAATCTCTAATCTCACAAGGCTCTTGAGAGTATTAGGAATTATTGTGCCAGGCTGTTTATTAGTAAGTCTCTTTAAAAGCAAGATAGGGGGCAAGATACCCCCTAAAACCCCCATTCTCATTTTCAAATATTATGAAACTTAAAAAGTCAAAATTTGAACTAATTCAATCATTCATTTCGAACACTTGAGAAATGCGCGCTTACATGTTGCATTTGCAACCTCGCATTTGTTGCAAGCAACACATCTTAGAAAATGGAATTTTTTGGTTTCAAAAATAGAACATTTTGGTGAATAAAACGCCCTCTATCGGGGGGAGTAAAATCGAGGGGGACTTCCGCCCATTACTCCCGTGACCCACATGCAACACAAGAGGGAAAAGTTTCTCATTTCAAGGTGTTAATGAGGTTTTTTCTTGATTATCAGGACTCACCTCTTTACCTTGAAAGATAGGTTCAAGATGAGTGCGCCGACCCGGCAAATTATCTGAACCTTCTCGACCCGGCAGTGCCGAAGTCGAGAGTAAGCGTGGCGAATAGGTTCGCGAAAACCCATACGCCACTAACCATAACACAACGGATGAGGTTGAAATCATGGCTAAAGACATCTTAGCGCATACTGAGCGCATTTTCCAAGAACAGAACAAGAGAATCCCCCATAATTCTGGGCCCCCAGAAGTGTGTCTCTCTTAAACACGTTCATCTGAAGGAGGCGAGGCGCTGTCTTGTTTCCTTCATGTTGTGTGATGTTTGAGACGACCTCTTCGGGTTTTCCTTGTCTTTAATTGGTTCATTTTGCCTTCGCGGCTAGTTGATTCATCATGCCCAAAATTCAAGATAGAAGACCCTCTCAAGCATTCATACGTCGATTTTGTAAAGATAAGGAGACAGTGAATGATAAAAATTGTGTCTTTGGATGGGACTCCAGCAGAGTACTTTGAGAGTTTCGATGAACTTCTTAAGGATATCCAAACGATTGAAAATTTGAAGCTCGTGGATGATCAACCGAATCTTTCACAACTGAATTGGAGCTTTACGATCTATTCCCCAAGACGAGTCGCCGCTCTCTATACCCACACCAAAGACCCATGTGGAGCAATGCAAGAAGCCTTTGAGGATAATCTCCCGCTAATCGAGATTTGTGCCGGTGATTACAAAATGCCCTTGTACATCGTCCTAACCGCTAATGTTGATATGGATTACCTGAAGCGAAAGTGGTGTATCGATTGGTGCACATACCATCACCTTCTTGTGAAGGAGTTGTGAGGGTTACATAACCTTTTACAAGGCTGACAAACAAAATAATTAATTATTCTTTAATTGTATATGCTCAAAATAATCTTTAGGTGGTTAGTGTTTAGGAGAGCAGCATAGAATGCCGATAGATCTTTTTGAACATGCATATTTCGAGGAATACAATGTAACGCTTACAAACATTGATTTTTCTGGGATGCCGACATCATTACAAAATGAAATAATGAAGCAGTGGTTTTTAAAGAGATATTGTGATCCTGTTGAGAATACACCGTATGATTCAGGCGAGGGTGGATATCAATATATATCTGGTGGCCCATTTGATGCACTTGAAACACTAAGCGACCAATTTTCAGACGTGGCAACTGATGAATTTATTGCCGAAACTGCAAGAGAACTTGAAGAAGAATTTGATATATCAGATTGGGTATATACAGACGCGTTCTTTCAACATCAGGAAAATAGTAATGATCAATTTTATGAAATCGATGCAGGGATACAAAACAATGATCCCTATCTAGCCCTTAACGAAAAACTCACTTCCATTGAGGAGTTGCTCAATGAGCCTTCGAGAGATAAACAATTTCAATTGACGATGGCTTTCGTATTTGTTGTTACGAATTTAGAAACTTATTTATCTGATATTTTTGTGAAGAACATTTTTAAGCCAGAGATAGATTACAACACAAGAGAGAAATTTCTCAGAGCCTCAAGAAAATCTACCGAAAAAATGCTAATATCAGAAATTTTCAGACGATATGATAAGATTGATGATGAAATCAAGGACGAAATACAGAACACATCCTTTCATAATCTTCCGTTGGTAAAAAAACTATTTGCAGAAGTCCTTGATATTTCTCTTGTCGATACCCAACAATTAGAAGTCTTTATACGAAAAAGACATGATTTTATTCATAGAGGGGGTAAAGATAAGGATGGTAAAGAAATTAGCACAGATGAAAATGAAATTAAAAATTTGATCAATTTAGCCAGAGAATTTACTAAGGATATTAATGGAAAGTTGCCTGATTTTTTTAGGGATGTGTTCTGATGCCCCCTACGACCCCCACCTAAATTTCCAATTTAGACGCATGAAAAAATCTTAAATTGAAAAATAATTCATCGTTCTCGTTGAAGAATTTCAAAGTGCGTGCTTATACGTTGCATTTGCAACATCGCATTTGTGCATGTAACAGATATTAAGAATTGCAGGAATTTTGGTTTTTAGAGTGGATTGATTTGAGGGTTTTGGTAAGCTGTTGATAGGGGCATTATTGCAGGGTTGTTATTGGGATGTTTTTAGTCCCAGCGAAATGCTTGATGAATTGTTGGCTGGTTGCCTAGCTTTCTTTTCAAATTCTGCTCATCCATTTGGCTCTAATCTACCAAAGTCTTCGTAAAGCCACCTAAAATCGTCGTGGGGCGCTTTTAGGATGAGATCCGCTACTGATCCCTAAAAATGCACCCAAAAGGGATCAGGAGGTCATTTATGGAAGATTAAACAATAATTTAAATTAAACTTAATTAAAAATTTATCACACTCCTCATCTTCCATTTTTTCTCGAAGTTTTCTGAAGGAGGAGATCAAGAGGAGGAAGAATATTAGTTCTTGTATTCATGTAGTCTCGGTAATGAGAGGTGGCCAAATTGGCCAGCTCGAGGTGGTCAAGTTGGCCAGATGGATTTGCTATCTTTTCAGAAAGAAATAATGCTCAAAAAAATTCAATTTAAAAAATGTCAACTTTCGTAATTCTAAGGAAGATCAATATTTGCTTTTAAAGTCCTTTCTTGAATCTTTTGTGTCTTGTTTCCAAAAAACTCCGCAGCCTGTCTCAACGGTGCATCCGCTAGATGTGCGTATCTTTGCGTCGTTGAGGCTTGGGTGTGTCCTAATAGTTTTCCAACTATACTCAAACTTAAACCACTGGAAACCAGGTGCGACGCATGGGTGTGACGTAAATCATGAAGACGAACGTTTTGGAGGCCGGCTCTTGTTTGAATGGTCTTCCAGGCTTTTTTAATATCTTGAAGAGATTGTCCCGCCACTTTACCAGGGAAGAGATATTCTTTGGCAAGAATCTAACCATGATCACATATGAAATCCCGAACAGTTTTGGCAAGTAAATTTAAATGACGTATAATTAATGATAGAGTTAGCTCTATCAAAATTTAATGTTTTTGGCTTAAGTCTAAAGATTGTGATAAAAAATACCGTAGTCAATAAATAAAAATCCTTAAAAATAAGAGTAATTAACAATGCTTAAGAGTTTTTTGGTGTTATTTTTTGCTTGGGGCGAATTCACCAACTTTTGCAATGCATCAAGGTAAAGAATTTTTTATCTTTTAGAATCGTTTCATTTAAAGAATGTTTTGAAGTTTTGCTTGAATTCTGGTTTTGTGGGAAGATTCTGGAAGACGAGCATTTATCACTTGCAAGGCTTGATTGAACAGAGCAATGGCTTTTTGATCCAGCTCTCGAGATTCAATAATATTCTTATTTTCTTCAGCACGCTTCGACTTTTTAAGACACAGCTGAGCCAAATCTTCTAGAATGAGATATTGTTCTGTGTGATCCGCTGCTTGGAATTTTTGTAAAGCCTTAAGCAAATATTTTTCTGCCTCATTAATATTGCCTTCCAACAGATAAACTCGTCCTAAACCATAGACCACACGAGCCACTTCCAAATGGTCTCTACCATAATTCCTTTCATAGATGAGCAGGCACTTTTGAAAGAGTTCATGAGCTTCTTTGTAGTTCCCAAGGTCTGCCTGAACATTGCCAAGATATACCTTGGCGCGCGCAACTTCGACATAATGATCAGGTAGGTTTTTGCTATAAATGGCCAAGCTTTTCTCGAGATACTCCTTTGCGGTTTCATAATCTCCTAATGTTCTATGAACATTTCCTAAATGAGCCAATGACCAAGCAAAGGCAACATGATTCACAGGAAGGTGAGCACTGTAGATTTTGAGGCTTTTTTCAAATAATTCTTTTGCTTTTGTAAAGTTGCCCAAATCTCTATTTACATTCCCGAGACGAGCGTAAATTCTCCCTATCTCAACTTGATTATCTGGCAGGTGCTTTTTGTATAGCTGAAAACTCTTTTCATACAACGCATGAGCTTGCATGTAGTTTCCCATATCTTTATTTATATTACCTAAATTTGAGAGAGCCCATGCATAGGGAATGTAATTTTCCGGAAGATGACTTTGATAAATTAACAGACTTTCCTCAAGAACTTCTTTCGCTTTGTCATATTCACCCACATTACGATAAATAATACCTAAATGAATTAAAACTTGGGTAATGCCCGTATAGTTTTGTGGAAGATGGTCGCGGTAAATACGAAGACATGCGTTGAGAATGGATTTAGCTTTTTCATAGTTTTCCAACTCACCCTGAATGATACCCAAATAGCTCATAGCTTTTGCAAGGCCAAGCTTATTATCAGGAAGATCCCTTTGGTAAATGAGGGTTGCTTCTGTCAGATGGTTTTTTGCTTCTTTAAAACTACCAAGGTCCCAACAAGCATTGGATAGGTAAACCAACGCTTGTGCAACACGAGACACGTTTGCATATGGTTCTTTATTGAGTTTTGCAAGACTTGTTTCGAGCAGTACTTTCCCGTGTTTATAATTTCCTAAAGTATAATATAGATTCCCAAGCTCACACTCTATAGAGCCCTCTATCGTAGGTGTTAAAAGGCTCTTATGAGATAAAATTCGCTCATAATGATTTTTTAGCACCCTCATTTGCTGAAGATCTTCTTTATCTTCAATAACTTGTGAATATTCTTCTAGTCTTTTAGAAATGTATTCAATATTATGATGTTTTTTTTCCAAATCTAATATTTTTGTCAAATAAGCTAATATAATCTCTTGCGTGCTTCTATGAATGTAATAGCTTGAACCAGATGTTGCTGAGCTGGATAAATCATTGTTGATAAGAGAATATTTTTTTAAATGATATATGAAATTATCAATAACGACATCACTTTTATACGCGTCTAATAAATCCTTTGAAATATTTTGAGAATCAATCAAGCTTATAAGGAGTAAAAGATCGCCAAAATCCTTATGAATATCCATAAGTGACCGTACTGCGGCAACGATAATTCCATAACGAGTCTTAGAATACTCACTTCTATCTTGTAAGACATTTTTTTGAAGAAGTGAAAAATCTGCATTAGAAACATTTAGATGCTCAAGATACTTAATATAGCTAATGTTTGTTGCTTTTAAATAATAAGCCGCAATACAAATATCTAAAGGAAAAGGTGGAAGACTCTTTAAAAACGTTATGGTATGTTCTTTTAGAGGAGGTTTAAAGTCTTGTTTGCTACCTTCTTCCATAACCTTCATAAATAAATCTAACTTTTCATCCTCCTCGAGTTCGTCAACTTGTATGACATGATTGACATGTGTGTTACTTTGAATATGAGTATCTCGCGTTGTAATTATTACTTTGCCTTTTCCCCAAAAGGTCGCATCATGTGGAAAATATTTGTGAATATCAGAAAATTTTTCGACGTTATCATAAAAAAGAAACCAATCAGCCCGAGTCTTTAGACGTTCTCTGACAAATTGGATAAGTTTTTCTTCCTTTTCTGTAGGGTCTTTAATGTTATTTAAAGCAGTAAATACCTCTTTATCTTCGCGTGTTTTTAAAAGGGCCCCTGCAAGCTTCTCGAAAGAATCTTTGAGACTTTCCATTGATTCTGCATTCAATTCCCATGAGTTATCATTCTCTTTCTGATCTAAATATTGACGAGCAAGGAAGGTTTTCCCAGCCCCTCCAGGGCCAACAAGAGCAACTGTTTGAATGCCACCTTCCCCCATCAGTTTATCGCCTAATAATGACAATAATTTAGGTCGCTGAAGAGTTGATGATAGTGACGCCTTCCTCGTAGTTAACGGTGTAAGATATCTATTTTTACCCTCAAACAAGAGAAACCCAGCTCCTACCAAGCTCAAACTTAACAAACATGCTGCAGTTAGATATCTCTTCCTAGGTCCCCAGAAAAAACCATTTTTAGGTGAGGGTTCCTCTTTCTTTGCACCATTATCCTTTGGTTTTGAACGTGACGGGAACATTTGTGGCTCCTCTAAAGGAACATCATTTGCGGCAAAAGGCTTAAACTCATGAATATAAGGATCGATATTTATTAAAGGATAAATTTTTCTTACAAGGTCAAAAAAGGAGAAAAAGTAATTAGATTGATCCAGAAAATGAAAGGGCCCCCTTTCATAGGATCTTTTTGAAAATGTCCGCTTTCCGTCTTCTAAAACTAGGTAATATACCCGTTGCATATCATTTTGAGTGGACGAAGTTAAAAATCTTTTTTCAGGGACAATTTGAGGATCATTCAAATACTTCTCTGTAAGGATACAAAGGATATTCTCTTTTGAATAAGAGTTGATAACCTTTTCAAGGTTAATGAGATTTTTAAGGAGAGGATTTTCTTTTTGAAAAATTTCCATCCCAGCCAAACTTAAATGATATTTTATTTGGTCGAGGATGGCCCCCTTCTCTT
Organism: Alphaproteobacteria bacterium; assembly: GCA_019746225.1. Taxonomy (NCBI): domain Bacteria; kingdom Pseudomonadati; phylum Pseudomonadota; class Alphaproteobacteria; species Alphaproteobacteria bacterium. The sequence goes on from JAIESE010000013.1 coordinate 50,058, forward strand.
TGTTTAAACTTGGATCATACAGGAGGACCAAAAAATCTTTTGGATTTATATGAGATATTTTTTTTAAGGTGTTCTCAAAATGAAAATTTGCCATTAGCTGTGAATAATACGGCTTGAAATGTACGTATTGATCACAATTTTCTACAAAATCAATGATGCCTTCTCGAGAGTTGCACTCCAGCTTAAGCATTATGTTACGTATATGAGTATCAACTGTTCTGGAAGAGATGTTCAGAAAGAAGGATATCTTTTTAGATGCTCTGCCATTGAGTAAGCACGAAATAATATCTATTTCTCTTTGAGTGAAATTTATCCCTCGCATTGTTTGAAGATGCACAGAATAAAACTTATTCAACAATGTATAATTATCTTTGATTTTCAAAGCCTTGCGCGCAACTCTAAATTGTATGGTTGGTCTTTGTTTATTGATTCAAACTCTATACAGTTTCTACCTGGTGGTCTACGTAATTTTTACATAGATGAAGTCAAATACGTTTTTTTTGGGTTAGATTATTTGTTTGTTACTAACGTAAATTAAGAAATGTAAGGTATGCAGTTATTTTACGAGCCAACTTGAATAAAAAGGAGAAAGTCATGAAAAGAAAAGGTTTATTAATAAAAAGCTTGTTATTAAGTACCACGATTATGTGTGGACTCACTATGGGTGCACAACAGATACAAGAAGGCCTTGTTTATTATGGTGGGGATGGATTAACAGCACACCGAGAACAATTTACTATGGTAGGTAATCAAAGAGTGGAGCAACCCCATGGAGAATTGCCAGAACATAAAGGGTGTACGGTCAACTATGTAGAAGCATTCTATAAGAACCAAGCCCCTATACCTTTGGCGAGACAGGGTGAGAATGCAGGAGGGTATAGATACGATGGATTTATAACAGATAATTTCCACCCGACAATTCGAGCACAGCATCTCCTTTACAGCGACGGAGTAGATATCTATGAACCTCATGCTACGCAAGAATTGTGGACTCGTGGACAGGGAACTCCTGGACAAGAGGATGTTCGTATTTTTATATCATCTCATAAAGATAGCCTTAAGTTGAACTGGACGCCAGGTATACGCATTGATACCCCCAATGGTAAATTACCAGCTGGCCTTTATCAATTTAGTTCATCAGAAAATTTAACTGAAGAAGTGCCTTACCATCAGAATAATGTTAACGGCGTAAGAACAAATTATTTTCGTAAGGAAAAATGGTCAAAAGTAGGAAGTGAGCAATCTTTTTACATAAACATGCCCTCGCATCACCTTGTCAGTGTTCCTGGAATGCCAGAATATATTCTTAATGAATTTCCTGAAGCGCCAAAAGATTTTGTTGATTTGAAAATGATAATTGATGCATTTGAACAGGCAGTGGCTAATAACCTAAATTTGCAACGTCCTGAGCAACGAATCATTTTTATTGGGGATGCCCGAGTCGGGAAAGACGCTCTTGCACATTATTATGCAGGTTCTGATTTATCGGTTGCGCTCAATAGGGGTTTTAGACCAGCGCGGGTTGAATTACAAGGCAATCCTCAATTAGGCTCATTAAGTGTTGTGTCTGGTATTATTGGCTCCCGAAATGTTGGCTCTTGGTTTGATCAAGCAGGCCAACGTGTCATTTGGACAACGCCTGGAGCTAATGGAATTGAAACCCCTTTGAATGATATTTTGAATGTTAAATCTCTTAAAACATTATTAACAAAAAACAACCCATCAAAATACGTTTTAACCATTAAAGAGTCAGATTTATTTGAAGCAAATTATAAAAATCTAACTGAGGTTTTAATAAGGTTATCGCGCATGTTTGGGTATCAAGTACGGGAAGATGGTACCGTTGATATGGGGATAAATAATGATTTAAAAAATGCGCTTTCACTTGTCGTATCTCAAACTGATCGTATGAATCAAGGTGACTTGGTTGATGGAGTCTATTTAGACCAAAATGGAGTTCAGCAGCCAGTCAAAGGCATATTACGAAATATTTTAGAAGTCATGCAAAGTGCACCTTTGAACTATGATGCTGGCGGCATGGGCATCTTGGAATATTTAGTAAATCATCCTGAACGTGTTTCTTTCTTCTCTTTGCCAAATCTCGCCAATGCACTCTATGAACCTAGAGATCCCCTCAACACAAGAGAATCCATTCAACAGAGTATAGATGTAGCAAATGGAAACGAGTCGCGTTATATGGCAGTCCAAAACCCAGCTGATATTCATATTGTTTTTAAAGAAGAATCAAATACATTCATTAAACAAGTATTGGATAAATTAAATAATCAGGTGACAAAATACTTAAGTGAGGACGCAGTTGAAACAATATGGAATCTTTGCAATCAAAAAATACTTGGGCATGAAGGAACCGTAGATGAACTTCGTGATAAGCTTCTAGCTTTCTCTAATAAGTTTAACAACGCTAACACGCAACCTCTAGACGATTTTGTGCGGGACATTGAGAGTCTAATAGGTACGAATGGAATCACAAGGAATATAAATCATATACGCTATTTACAAGAAAAGTTGGGTATAAATACCAATTATGCTCGCGATCAGTGGCTTGCTCCGTTGATGTCTGTCATGAACAACATTCGTTACTTAAGCTCAAAAAATGTAGTCGATGGAAGTCAAAATTTAGATACATTAAATGGAATTAACTATATTTTTGATAGCCAAAATAAAGAATTAACGCTTGTTGGCTACTTACTTGGCATGACCGATGTGAAGAAGTTTGTAGAAAATAATCTTACGCGTAGTGGAATTACAGGCCTAACTCCGAATACTGAAATACGAAAACTCAATCTCCTATCTCTACGAAATTTGTTAGCAGATGGTAGTTTAAGTTTGAAAGAAGCAACGGTCGTTGGAATAACACCCGAAATAGTTCAGACAACCCAGTCTGTCACGCTCGATCTTTCTGCTAGAGCCCATCCATCTATGAGTAAGGCTGCCAATGATCAAGTTGGAACGCCAGGTCTTCCCGGAAGAAACGGTGGAAGCTTAGTCTTATTAGCAAATAAATTTACTGATGCCTATAAAGTAGCCCACCCACAAAATCCAACCACATTTGAAATTAAGAAAGACGGGGGGTCGGGACAAAACGGCCAAGAAGGGGCAATAGCACATCGGTGCCTACACCAGCGGATGGTACTACGGGAGATTGGAACGAGCATAGTTCTACGCCGGTTTCCGTAGGTCGAGGAGTAGATGATCCTGAAAAAAATAGATATTATGTGTCTGCATTGAAAGTGAAGGGTGGAACTGACGAAGATAGAAAGGGAAATCCTATTCCATGGTATAAAGCCCATTTGAGCATTGATTATACTAAGAAAGAGTATAAACAGGCAGGCATAAAAGGGACTAAAGGTAGCAATGGTAAGAATGGCGGAGCCAAAGGACTAAAAGGGCATCAAGGTCTTTTAGTTGTGGATTGTCCCAAAATAAGCCCTATCGTCGCAAGCAATCCACCCCAGGATGGGTCTGATGGAAGTGGGGGTAGCGGTAGCGCAGGAGGGCTCGGAGGACGTGTTAATTATAAAATTACGTACAATTATCGGCCAGGTAAATATGATCATAATGGTACAGAAATTTGGGCTAATGCTGAGGATGGAACAAGCCATTTAGGAGATGGGGGTAGGTATAGAGAGGATGGTCCTCGTCTTCTCGACAATGAGCGTGGACCTTTAGGTGATCCTGGGGATGCTGGGACTTCAGGAGCCAATACTGCTGGTCAAGTTGCTCCATCCCCCCAAATTACCGCTGACCAATTGGAAACATTAAAGACCAATAAGCTACAACTTTATAGCACCCAATATTATGCACTTGCCGTAGATCCTGTTAAACAAAAGCTTCTCGGTAAATTTACAAACATTCCGGCCCAATAAGAAGGGGGGGCTATACCCCCCTTACTTTTATGCAGCTAAATTTTTAAGGAGGAAAGAATGAAGTACGTAGTATCTAATAACTCAGTTCACAAGGTATTCACTTTGAAAGGATGCGTTACAAGAATTGTCATTCTTTCTCAAATAAGCTCCCATATTGCTGGAGCTATGGAAGAAGCCTTAACGGATAATCCTGTTAAGGTGTCTTCATCTTCCACTCTCGCGTATGGATTTTCTGCTTTTCCAACCAACAAGTACATTGAGACTCAACAGCAAGCTCTTAATTATTTTGGGTCACTTGATTTAACTCCAAAAGATATACTTATATTTCCTGCGCCAATAGCACAAGCTCTGATTGTCAATCGGATTGAAAGTGGACAACCATCTAATATTGCGGGTTCAATAAAATCAGATGAATTATCCTCCATGATGTTTAAAAATCCAAAAGGGTTTGTTATAAACAACCCTTTAATTAGCAATGTTTTAGACCTGGATTTCGTAGCTCAAGCCGATGAGTATTTTGATAACTATTCGAAAGAACGAGGTGCGATAGAAATAAAAAGCACTTCTCTTTCAAGTGGCGAACGTTTAGAAAACTTACGCCTTAAGGCTGAGTCTATCTGCATTCAAGAATCTGTTCTAGATCCATTAAATTCACTATCTATTGAGTTGCTAAAGGGAGATAAGGATCGGCTTTTGTCTAATGCCGATAAAAAACAAGCATTATACATAAATCCAAACACGATCTTGCGGGCGGCAAAACTATCAATTCATTCCCACAATCAGTTGCCCTTAATAATCGAAGGTGTTTTACAGAGTACCGGCGGAAATATTGAGATCTTTTCAGATGGAGATATTGTGCTTCATAACGTTTCTTGTAGTGGAAAGCTGATTATTCATACTAATGGAAGGGTTATTTTTGAAAATGATGCTGCCGTAATTGGTGGTGTGGAAATACATGCTTTATCTTTCGAGAACAAAGGACGCCTCATAACTAAGGGTAATATGGATTTTGGAAAAACCCAAATCATCAACAAAGGTCTTCTGCAGACTGAAACAGACATTTCTTCTGAGACATTACATAATAGTAAATCTGGTCATATAATCGCCAGAACCCTTGATAATCTTATGTCTATTTTGCCCCATAATGAAGGAACGATAGAATTTTTAGATGCATGTACATTAAATGGTGAACATTCGCTCGATCTGAAAGGAACTTTGGTCGTCAACGGCCTTCTAGATTGTCAATTATCCGGTGTTGACTCCACGCTTACTTTAAGAGAGGGCAGTCAAGTAAAGGCGTTAAAAGGTGCGACTGTCAAACTTCATACTCTCACTAATCATGGAAAGTTGAACATTACCGGAGAAAATCTAGGATTATATCTCACATGTTTAAATAACTTTGGGGATATTGAATCAGTAAACGGCACTTACGGTGAGGTATTCAAGTTAGTAAATAGCGCCACCATCCGCACGCTTGGCCATTCTACGCTTAACTGTACAACCGTTGAAAATAAAGAATCCGGCAGGTTTTATACGGCAGGGGTTCATCATGTTAATGTGACGGGAAGTTATCTTGACTCAGGTTATGTTTATTCTCCCACATTATTTTTGCTACAAGGGGCTTATCTTCAATTTCTTCCTCATCACCAATCATTTATTGCTAATGGGGTTATTAAAGCGACGCAGAAGTTAACGGTTGCTTCAGAAGCAATTTTGAACATGAGACACCGTCTGCAATTTTACTCTGATAACACGATTGTCCATCAAGGTGTAAATAATCAGCTCCAAGAATATCACAAGTCTGATGAGGATGCTCTTTATGACACTTACTATTTGCTCAACCCAGATTTCATTGCGCCCAGATGGGAGCGGAATGTTTTTAAAGCTTACGTTAATACGTTTTTAACAGGGCATTGGGGGGACTATTTAAGAAATTTGCTTAAAGAACCTTATGGCATTGTAACAATGGCCCGGGGCGATCTCACACGACGGGGCAATGACAATATCCAAGCGGGAGGTTCACGCTATACAACTTTTGGTCAATTTAAAGGGAGCAAATCTTATATAAAAACGGGATATTTCCCAGATAATCATGCCCAAATACAAGCAGATAGTGGCAACTTTTCAAATGTTACCTTAAATGCTCTTGGGGGAAAGGTTGCTGTGAAGTTAGATAAGGATATGGAAGCAAAGAAATTTCACGCTCAAGCAAAGACTATTGCTGAGTTAAACGTAAGGGGCTCGATGAGTCTTAAAGATGCATCCATTGCAGCCAGACTAGTCAGTTTAGAGGCTCAAAAAGATATGCAGATGAACACTGTCACGTTACAAGCCCAAGATCATATCCATGCTTCGACTCCCGGTAAATTTCAAGCTTCAGATTTACAATTGAAAGGCGGTGCAACGACACACATAGAAGGGGATCAAGGTATCCACATACAAGGATTGCAGAATCAAAACAAAACAAGATTGAAATCATCTAAGCAAGTAATATTAGACAAAGAGGCTAAAGGAGGTGAGTTAAGCATTGAAACAACTGAAAACTTTACCAATAACGCTTCTGTTGAAGTTGATAAATTTTCCCAGAGCAGTCTCCATTTTCAAAATAATAAAAAGGTTGTAGCGAAAGGTACCCTGAAATCAAAAAGCCAAACCTATGGCGATACAGAAGAAGCTATGTTGGAAGGTTCTGAAGTAGTGCTTGATGCGCCTTTAACAAGAGGAGGATTTAAGGGAATAGTTAAAGCGGATATGGCTGAAATTCTCCTAAAAGATATGCAGCTGCAAGAACTTTTACGGCACATAGATATTCAAAACACATTAACCTACACAGTTGATGATCATCTGGTAGTTGATGAGGATATTATCATAAAATGCAAGATGGTATTGCACGCAGTAGGTCTAGAAAATAAGTCAAGGATTACAGCAGATAAGAACTTTTTGTCATTTATAAAAAGAAATATCTTGAATGGTGGTCTCTTTCTTGGTCAAGGTTCCGCATACTTTGAAGCCGGAGGTGCTTTTACTAACACTGCCCAGTTAAAAGCAAAAGAAGGTTTAGGGGTCAAAGCGGCCCAAATATTAAATAAAGGTGACGAAAAGCTTCCTGCGGTAATGGAAGGCCAGGATATTTCGTTAGAATCTACCCAAGGCAGCATTGAAAGCCAGTACGGACAATTTAGGGCAAAACAATCATTTCAAGCTCGATCGGCTCGCGATACAACTCTCGATGCTTCAGAAGTTGACGCTGGTCAATCCATAAACATTACCTCGGCACGCGATACTTTGATCCAATCCGTTGTTAAGAGACTAAAGTCTGGTGAGGGAAACTATAAAGATATTGCTGTCCGTTCATTGCTTAATTCTGGCGGATCAATAGCTCTTTTATCGGGTAACAATACAACTCTTATTGGGGCAAGATTAAAGGCAGCGCTTGATATTGGAGTTGCTGCACAGAATGTTTATAGCTTAGCTTTAGGATTAGAAGAACAAGAAACACACGCTATTACTGACGGTTCTCAGACAAAGTATAAGCTGACAAATGATGTCAGTCAGATACAGGCAGGTGGAAATGTTGGTATTCATGCAAAAGGCATGAACTACCACCAGGCAACAGATATTGTCGCACAAAATTTGTCATTGCTGGGTCAAGATGTTGTGATCGATGACGTTACGGATAAGTTTTACTTATCGGAAACCACAAAGCATGAAGGTGGATTGTTCGGTCAAAATACTGAACAACAGATGCAACGGCAAGAAAGTACATCAAGAGGTGCTAATTTCAACGTTTTTGAAAGAATAGGAGTGAAGGCATTAAATAGTATTTCTGTAAAAAATATAAAATGCCAAGCTCAAGAGACCATTCTAGATTCTCCAGAAGTTAAAATTTTGTTGGGGCGTAACGAAATGCAATCCGCATCAACAGAAAAGAGCTCCAATGTTTTATGGGTGCGAACCACACAATCCTCCGATGAAAAATTAGATCATCAGGCTTCTGAGTTTAAGGGAGCCGTTAAAATCAATGCTAAAAACGCAATGATAGAAAGAGTTGCAGGCCAAACTCTGGGTTTTATGAAGACCTTGTCGGGAGATATACAAAATCTATCCGAATCAGAAGTCGTTGATTACTATAATAGAAAATCGAAAACAGTCGAGGGGCCATCTCAAGCCTTCGCCATGGTAATTGCTCTAGCTGTCTCAATGACAGGTGTTGGCAGTGCTTTGGGTGCAGCGCTCGTTGGCACAACATTGTCAACTACTCTCGCGGGAACAATGGTATCCGCTGCTGTGACAACTCTATGTAGTCAAGCAGCGGTACAGCTTATAGCTGCCAAAGGCAATATCATACAAGCAGCAGAAGCCATGGCAAATACTAAGGTTCTTGAATCTATGGCGCTGAGTGCGATAACTGCAGGGATTACAAGTCAACTTTGTGACGTATTGCATCTTCAGTTAGACCCCATAAAAAAGAATTTATTTGACAATATAAAACAGAAAGGTGTTGAGAATGTAGTAAATCTAGGGGCTAATATTGTTCAAGGGGGAGATGCCGATATAGCCCTTCGCAATGCTGCAGTTTCGACAGTAGTTGGGGCTTTGAGTGCATCAGCCGCGTATGAAATTGGAAATGGGTATTCGCATAACCATGTTGATCCAGTAACTCATAAATTATTGCATGCTGCTTTGGGTGCAGCTTCAGGAGCTCTACAAGGAGATGACCCCGCTAAAGGAGCCCTAACTGGAGCCATAAGCGCTACGGTAGCTGTGACTGTTACAGATATTATTCAAAAGGACTCAAAATCAGTTGCCAAAAGGGCTCTAGATAGAGCTGAAAGAGAAAATATAGAAACAACGCCTGAGAATATGCGCGCTCTTATTCGTCAAGAAATACAAATGACCGGGGCTGGTGGAAAAATTACAAGCGCTATTACGGCAATGCTTTTAAAACAGGATATGAATATAGCGATCGGAGCCTCTACGAATGCAATAGAAAATAATTGTCTGGAATCAATGGCTGCGCTTGCACTCCACGAGGCCAATGTCATGGCTGAAGCTAGACAAAGTGAAGGTACTGGGAAAACGACTCTATTTGAGAAAGACCGAGAGGATACTGAATGGAGTGGAGAAATTCCTTCTAAAGCACATGTTGGCATTGAGGGGGAAAAGTCTTATGTCGCTCATTATATAGCGGGCAAAAAAGCGCAATATGAGCATGATGGAAAATCGTGGGGTGAAAAAGAAATAGCACAAGCCCGTAAGGAGGCAGAAACTGAATTAAAAGGCATTGAGCAAGTTACATGGCATGAAGATGTTTTGTTAGGAGGGGCAAATATTGCGCGCAAAGCCGGTGCACATGGTTTAAAAGCAGCGGGAACCTACACTGCAGAAAAAATTCGAGAATTTGCCAAAGGGAAAGTTCAAGAGAAGGTTCAGGAGATATTAGTAGGTGAAAGTTGCTTAGATGCTGGCCAGTTTGTTGAAAGGGAAGCCCACAACCTTGGTGCAAGTGATAAAATGGCTAAAGGGCTCGGGGCAGCGACAGAACAGGGTTGTGAGCTATTCGTTTCCAATGCAATAAGCAAAGCAGCTTCGGGAGCCCGCTCATCCTCATCAGATATCCCTCATATAGAGGCGATTTCATCAGATCATGATCAAGTTGCGCATAAAGGTTATTACGGACGAAAAGCAGATAGGGCTGAAAAACATAAATGGGATAAGGCGGTAAATGAGGCTCAACCAGCAGTATACAGCAAACATCAAAAAGCGACAACGCGAGAAGAAGCTGAAAGATTGGCACGTCCTGGAAAACCATCACAATATTTTCCAGGTCAAAATGTAGAAGATTTGGAAAGGGAAGCTTTAAAAAGGGGAGCAAAACTTCCTGATCTTAAAGACAAAGGAAGCACTTATGTTGAATATGCTTTTCCTTATGAGATTGGAGTTGCTAATGGAAAACCTACTAAGAGCATACGGGTTGAAATGACAAATTCTAGTGTTCCCGAGTTTCATGGACATCCCAGACCTGAAAAAAAATAAGGTTGCTATTCTAATTCATCCTAATGATAGAGATGATGAAACATAATGGATTAAGGCCATACATACTCTTCTTATTTCAACGGCTGAAAAGCTTCAGGCGCTCAATGCTCATGCTTTCTTTACCTCATCAAGCCAACACCTTATTATTTTGATAAACTTTATTAAGAGGACGCTCTACCTGCTTTATTACTTCTGGAACTGATTGCTTGCGCCTTATTTCCAAAAAACTCCGCAGCCTGTCTCAACGGTGCATCCGCTAGATGTGCATATCTTTGTGTCGTTGAGGCTTGGGTATGTCCTAGTAGTTTCCCAACAATACTCAAACTTAACCCACTGGAAACCAGGTGCGAAGCATGGGTGTGTCGTAAATCATGAAGACGAACGTTTTGTAGGCCGGCCTTTGTTTGAATAGTCTTCCAGGCTTTTTTAATATCTTGGAGGGACTTTCCATGAACTCTTCCAGGGAACAAATGGTCATCCCTGCTTATTTCTTTCATGCCCTTTAAGAGTGTAATAACTTGAGAAGAAAGGGGGAGATGTTCCATACGATTTTGTTTGGTTGTATGGGCCGGCTTCGTCCAAATGCCTTTCTCCAAATCGAATTGATCCCATGTAGCACTTAAGACTTCTCCGCGCCTGGAGCCTGTGAGCACAAGCAACCAAATGGCGTTAGCAACATTTTGATTGTGATAGGATTCAAGTGAGCCCCATAATTTTTCGAGCTCAACTTCATCAAGCCAGCGATTGCGTTTTTGTTCCTGGTATTTTTGAACACCATTCACAGGATTATCCGTGCGCCATTTCCATTGGATAGCGATATTGAGCATTTTGCTTAATAATGCCCGAACACGATTAGCCATGTAGGGGGTGTCCTTTAGCTCATGATGTAAATGTTGAATATCTTGTGCTGTGAGTTCCTCAACTTTTTTGTCAGCCCAACGTTTAAGAATAATTCCTTCAAGCATCTTTTCGTCTTCCCGATAGCTCTTTGGTCTTTTGTTGGTTTTGGCATAGAACTCTAAATATTCCTTGGCAAGATCCGCGAATGATGGTTTGATTCTCCTCGCCTGTACCTCTTGTGATGGATCGCCCCCTTTGGCTACATCACCTAAAAGTCCTTTGGCAATTTCACGAGCTTGCTCTGCGGTAACCGCTCCATGAACGCCGATCTTTTTGCGACGTGTCCGGAAAAATTCATTACGATATTGCACAAAATATGTCTTGCGACCTGTTGGGTAAACCCTTACACCAAACCCCCTGATCTCAGAATCCCAAACAAGCAGTTCCTCACTCTTATCTGGCTTAATGCTTTCAACAACCCACTTGGTTAGCTTCCTGCCGTCTTTCATGTCTGTCTCCTTCTCATTGGTAATAGAAATTATAAATCCGGAAGCAATCCGGAAGCAATTGAAATCGATTCAATGATATTTTGATGTATGATGCAAGATGTCAGTTTCGGCAAAAATCGTTTATTTATAGTTAGTTATAGACGCAGGGAGAACGTATGATATGATCAGTCCCACTGACTCTTAATCAGCGGGTCGCAGGTTCGATCCCTGCAGCGCCCACCATAGAAATCAAGGGTTTCAGGTCAAAGAAATCATAAAGATAGGCAACCAAGTTTTTCCAGGTCTAGATAAATGGTGTAAGCAAGTTCTAGACGTTAATTGGGGTGAAAATTTTATAAAAATGTACAAAGAGGGAAATCTTGATTATTATATGATTAACTTACAGAAAGTAGAATCAAGAGCTTACATAACGCCCAACCATATTCACTTTAATACCTGAAGCTATTCAGCTCCACTCTTGAATAAACCTTTCGTCTAAAATTTTAGTACTTTATTATATTTATGGGCAATTTTTGTTTATAATTTGCAAATACTTAAAAATATCATTATACAAGCTAATTAGAATTTAAATTACATGTAAATCATGTATTGAAATTGTATTTAAATTTTTGGAGATATTTTATGATACCTTGTTGTTTTCACCCAACCACAGTGTTGGTTATTGATGATCATTGTGAATTCCTAGAGGGACTCAACCTTGTCCTGTCGCCTGATCAAGCTATATATAAGTTTTTTACCAATCCTAAAAAAGCATTAGACGTTCTTGAATCTCACATCCCTAATCCCTTCTCCAACCGCTATATCCAAAATGTAGATGAGGAGCAATGGGAACATCGTCGGTTAGACGTCAATATATTCGATATCTATCAGGAAATTTACAGACCTCATCGTTTTGATGAGATCTCAACAATTGTTGTTGATTACTCAATGCCAGAAATGACCGGTCTTGAATTATGTAAGAAGATTGCCCATTTGCCCATACAGAAAATCCTTTTAACAGGAGAAGCAGATGAGCAAATTGCTATTCAAGCTTTTAACGAGGGGTTGATACAGCATTATATTCGTAAACATGATCGAAGCATGGCTGACCAATTAAACCAAGCCATTATGAAAGCGCAATGGCGGTATTTTCTGAACTTATCCGAGGTTGCTCTTCAAGCAATTGCTGGCGTTGATGTTGTCGATCATGCCGTTCTCGATTCAAACTTCCACATTTTTTTCAATAATTTGCTTAAAGAACATAAGCTTAAAGAAGCATATATATGTGAATCAATGGGAAGCTATTTGTTTTTAACAGAAGAGGCTAAAGCGTATGGACTTGTCGTGAGTATTGCTGAGGAATTAGATATTTGTGCTGATATAGGAGAAGCTCATAACATTTCCCCATCACTTGTAAGACAGCTCAGGGATCGTAAAATGATGATGTGTTATCATGATCGACAACGTTTATCGGAGCTTAATGCTGTGGATTGGGTTAAATATGCTTATCCAGTCAAAACTTTGGAAGGTGTCAATCGTACCTACTACCATGCATTTGCGCCCAATATATTTCAGATTGATCAATCCAAAGTTATCTCTGTAGAGAATATCCAAGATGGAAAGAACTTTGAAGTTCAATCGTAAAAATTACAATTATGCGCTAAGAAGAGATATATAAATTCAGATCATGGAATAAGTAAATAACTAGCGATTAAGCGCCTGCGACAATTTGGCAGTATAAAGGTAGGTTTATTACCGATAATTTTACAATATGTGATAAAAATAAAATGGAAAGCATATTGTGCATTATCAAAAGTGCCAAGAGGCAAATGTAACGTTTGCACCTATTTCTTTTAAATCTAGGAATGAAATAAATGAGAATAGATTAAACTGGCTTGAGAAGTATTCGAAAAAACTACCTGTGCCAAATTCATTTGGTAATTTCATATCAGAGCAACACCATTTAGATACCCTTGAGTTGTTTATTCAATCAACCCTGGAAACGCGCCATAGGGGGTTATTTTTTCTTCAAAAGATAATTCCTCAATTAACTAACAAGTCTGCCTTTTTAGACATAGGTCCTGGCAAAGGAAAATTAACCAAATGGATAGGTAGAAAGTTTAAGGCTATTACCGTAGTAGACCCATGTTCATTAGCATTAGATAATATTAGGTTACAGCATTTCAAAACGGGTACTTCTTTGGCTAAAATCCAAGATAATTTTATGAACACTGAATTTAACACCCAGAGTTTTGATCTCATCAATATGTCACATGTCATTTATTATATTGAGAAAGATCATTTAATTGAAAATATGAAAAGGGCCTATGATCTTCTAAGACCGAATGGAGTCCTTGTGATTGTTTTCAATGAAGGGTTGCACAGGGAGCAGCTAGCACAGGATTTTGGAGCACGACCAAATTCTTTTGAATTATTTTTAAGAGAATTTTCAATCTTCTATGATGTAAATATTCATTTATACTTATCAAAAGAAAGTTTTCTGGTAAGTAATTTAGCATCAATGCTGCATATATGCGGGTTACATCTGCATGATTATGGGCAAAAAGTTGACAATAATTCTTTAAAAGCATATATTAAGCACCATTATTTACTTCCTGAAGGCAAGTACAGCATGAGCATGTACCAGAAGTTTGCTATCATCAGGAAAAACTAGGATAGCTTGGTGCTAAATTTTTTAGGTCGAATTCATAATAAAATTGTTCATAAATCTCAAGAAGAAGATTATCCATACTTCACGTATGGTTTGTTTCAACTGATCAGCAATCCTATTTACTACATCCTCTGGTTTTTTGTTGATGAACAAAGTTATGAGAATATCTGGGTAAGAACGCTCATATCTCTTTCGTGCATACCACTGGTTTTTTTTAAACGTTGGCATCCAAACTATAAGAGGTTCTTACCACTATATTGGTATATTGTTTGTCTTTATACCCTCCCCTTCTTTTTTACCTTTATGCTCTTAAAGAATGACCTTTCTTATGGGTGGTCGCTCAACAGTCTCACTGGTGTTGTTTTATGTATTTTATTTCTTGATATAGAATCTTTAATGATTCTTGTGCCGATAGGTACTTTTCTAGGATGGCTTGCACATCATATAACAACACCGCTTCCATATTATGATTTTGCTACTATCAAAACCCTGATGATAACATACGGCTCGGCGTTTATCTTTGGAGGGTTGTTTGCTCAGCGGGCACGAAAGACTAATAGAGAAAAAATTCAAACAATGAAAATGTTAGCTGGCTCCATAGCACATGAGCTACGGACGCCTCTATCTGCCATAATGATGAACTCAGAAGCTTTATTACGTTATATGCCCTATTACCAAGATGCCTATCTCAAGGCTACAGATGCAAATTTGCTAACTAAGAAACTTCATCACAGTGAACATACCAATTTCAATAAAATACCTAGCAGTCTTCAGAAGCTCAGTGGTAATGCACAAACGATGATCAACATGCTTCTGACCAATTTAAGTGAAGGAAATGATGACAATAAAGAAGAGTTATGTTCGATGAATCAATGCATAAAAGAGGCCTTAACCGAATATCCGTTTGCTGCACCTGAAAAAACGATGGTTCATTGGGATGATAAAGATGATTTCTTGTTCCTTGGCCAAAAACAAATAATGAAGCACGTAATATTTAATTTATTGAAAAATTCTTTGTATGCCATTGCTGCTGTTGGAAAAGGGAAAATATTTATCAATCTGGTACCATCAAATTCTTTTGAAACGAAAAATATTTTAGTTTTTACAGATACGGGCTCTGGAATTGCTGCACAGCATCTTCCTCATATTTTTGAACGTTTTTATACCAAGACCCGACATGGTACAGGAATTGGCCTTGCGTTTTGCCAAACAGCTATTCAGGGATTTGGAGGAAAAATTTCTTGTTCATCTAAGTTTGGTGAAAATACAACTTTCACCATTACATTGCCTATTTTGAAGGATGGGAAACTGCGGGAAGTCGCCTTCTGAAAATAATCTCAGCAATGCTCGTAAGAGAGTCAAAAGAAAGCACAGGAAGCTCTTTATTTGCTGCAAGCAGGATGAATTTACTTCCTTCAATAATCATGTTACGAACCAGAAAATGGTGAGGTTTCGTCTCATCAAAAAGCTACTCCGTTTCATTGTGGACCCCCTAAGGCAAACGTAAGGATAGATTCTTGGGACCTATAACTCTTAAAGAGTTATTGAGAGGCTTCCAATTTAAGAGGGAAATTTTGCAAGTGGCCCCAAATCCCTCGAATCCTCACACTTGGACCTTAGCTAGCTTTTCTTTAATTTTTTTTATATGGGCAGAATCTTCTGGGAAATGAGCTTTTACAATATCATAGGCTTGTTTTAGGTAGTTATAGGCTTGATCTCTAAAGAGACCTTGAGTGTTTACAGTCAATGAAGCCTTTTTGAAATAGAGGTCGCCTAGGCTTTCAAGAGCTGCATATTTTTCAGGATGGTTGTTATTTTGATAAATCCCTAAAGCTTTAGATAGGAAATTATTAGCGTTATCCAATTCTCCTTCCATAAGATAGACTCGACCAAGATCCAATATAATATGCGCTAAGAATATATTGGATTCACCATGGAGACTTTGATATACAACTAAAGCTTCTTTAAGAAGGGTTTTTGCTGTTATATAATTCCCTATTTCTCCCTCAAAGATACCTAAATTCACCTTGGCATTCGCAATTCTCATCGTATTTTCAGGGCAATATGCCTTATACATTTCTAGGGCGTTTTTAAGCAGGGGTTTAGCTTTTTCAAACTTTCCCATTTTTCGGTAAATGTTTCCTAGATTTGTTAAAGCAAAAGCTACCGCCGAATTATTCTCATATTTATCCTTTTTATAGATTACAAGTGACTCTTCGAGTAATTTTGCAGCTTCCTCATAGTTGCCGAGGTCACCATGAGTTATCCCCAAAAGAACTAGAATATGAGCAACCTTGAAATGAACTTCAGAAAAATTTCGTTTGGAAATCTCAAGGCTTTGTTCTAACAGATCTCGTGCTTTCTTATGGTTTCCAAGATAAGAATGCACAATCGCTAAATGTGATAATGGTGTTAATGGTTCAGATAATAAGAAATCTTCTTTGGGAGATTGATGCTTGTTTATATCAATACACATTTCAAGTAGATTTTTGGCCTGACCATAATCGCCTAAATCTCTATAAACATTCCCCAAATAAAAGAGGGACCGACTATATTCTAATTGATTGTTGGGGAGATGGTGTTTATAAAGTGAAATGCTTTTCTCGAGGCTATCTTTAGCCGCTACATAATTACCTAAGGTCCGGTATGTATTTCCTAAAAAAGACAAGGTTCTGGCAAGAAGCATATCATCTTTATTTTTGAGAGAATTCAACGTAGCGATATTTTTTTCTAAATATATTCTAGAGTTTATATAATCGTTTAAAATAAAGTACATATATCCTAAATTTGTGGCCAACGTCGCCTTATTAGATTCATTTAATAAGTGATTATGGGTTAGAAATTTTTCTAAATGTTCTTTAAAGCGTCTTATCTTTATCGTATTTCCCTTTTCGATTATATCATTTGTATGTACTTCTAAAACATGAGAAATATTTTTCAAAATTTCATTGTTGCTATCCAGTCTAACTCTTCTTGAAATATAGGCTAAAATGATCTCTTGTATCGAACGGTGAAACGATAATGTGGCTTCACTAGAATCAGAAGATGTATCTGTAACAAGAGAGTACTTTTTTAAATTATAAATGAAATTATCAACAATCGTATGGTCTTTGTATTTTACTAACAAGTCTCTAGGTATATTTTGGGAATCAATAAGACTGACCAACAAGAGGAGATCTCTAAAATCGTTGTTTGTATCTATAAGTTTGTTAAGAGACAACGCAACGATCCCATATCGCGTCTTGGTGTAATCCCCTGCTTCCTTTAAAAGGGATTCTTGGACTATTGTGAAATCTTGATTATCGTGAGTTAGGTTATCAAGATATTCTGAGTAGGTAATATTTGTGGTTTTTAAATAATAAGCCGCAATGGATACATCAAGAGGAAATGGGGGAAGCTTTTCAAGGAATATCTTTGCTTCTTCTGTCTGTGCGTGTGAAAAAACGTTTTCCTTTCCCCCACTCATAATCTTAGAAAAAAGAGCCAGTTTTTGCTGAGGGGTAAGTTCTTCGATTTGGAGTGTGCTACCAATATGCTTATTGTTTTGAATGTTGCTGTCCCGTGTTGCAAGAATAACTTTCCCCTGGCCCCACGTGGCAGAATCTTGAGGAAAGTGTGTTTGAATATCTGAAAACTTTTCCACGTTGTCAAAGATAAGAACCCAATCTGAATGTGACCTCAAGCGCTCTTTTACGAATTGGGTGATCCTGTCTTCTCTTTTATTCATAGGCTTTATATTTTGAATCTCTTTTAGGAGTTTTTGATCTTCATCAGTCTGAGCGAGAGCTTGGGATAAGGCTTCAAATGATGAATTAAGCATCTCATGAGTTTCTGCATTGATTTCCCAAATAACATTAGCTTTTTGTGCATGGGCAAATTGCCTTGCTAGGGTCGTCTTTCCTGCTCCTCCCGGTGCTATGAGGGCGATGGTTTGTATGCCCTTTTGTTCCGTAAGCTTCTTCTCTATCTTGGCAAGAAGCTCTGGTCGTGAAAGAAAAGATGACTCTGATGGAATAGCTAAATCTGAACGAATAACCGTTTGTCTTTGAGCTGTATAATAGTAGCCCCATTTATAGATCAGTAAGCCAGTACATGATAACATTATCAGAACAAGCAACCCAAAGAGAGCAAGCCAACTTCTCCGTTTCGACAAACTCTTGATACTCTTCTCTTCTTTTGTAGGAGTTTGAAGAAAGGAAGTTTTACCTTTCTGATCAAGCTTTGTGATGAGATCATCGAAATTAAAACCTGGAAAGAGGACCTTTAAAATCTCAATCAATGAGGCTAAATATGTCTTTTGGTCCAAGGAGAGAAGAACTCTTTTCTTTTTATCAATCACAAACAAAAGGGCATTGGTTGAACTTTCATTTTGGTCTTGTGACTCCTGAGATGCCTTTATACCCTCATTTTTTTCAAGTTCTTCTCTAAGGATGTTTGGAATAACATAAAGAGCATACCTTGAAGTGAGAGATTGTATCTCTTTCATAAGAGAAGACATTGTACATGGAATACAACGAGTCTCAAGTGTAACAATCACCCCAGCAGCTTTGAGAGGCTGTTCCAGTTGAGAAATGTCAGAGCTTTCTGTCCAAAGAATTAGAGAACACGATGGTCCAACGTCACCAACTTTTTTAGAGACTTCTTTTAGCTTCTGCTCAAAGGCAAATTGACAAACAAGTTCTGAATAATGCTGTTTCAAAAGATGAACTTTATCTGAGGCTTCAAGAAAGTCAATGATGCTCTCACGAGAATTGCACTCAAGCTTTATAGAGATGTTATGAATATAGTTTTCAACGGTTTTGGGAGAAAGTGACAAAAAAGAGGCTATTTTTTTAGCCGTCCTACCACTCAAGATACAGGCAAGAATGTCAATTTCACGGGGTGTAAATTTAATTCCATTTATTGAGCCTGCTTCAAGGATAGTTTTATGATTCATGTCTGTCATATATAAATGATCTACTCAATATAATATAAATTAAAAGTTCCATTATGTTCCAAAGTGCCTTTATCCTGAATTATTAGCCAAAACCTTAGATAATATGTAAGAACATAGCCGGTTATTTTTAAGGGTATTTTATACCCTGAGGCCTCCTCAGAGGAGATATTCCGGATAAACTTCAGACAACTCCTCACATAGGTTTGTAATGCTTCTTGTGCTTCATTGCAACTCACTTGCTACCTTTGCATGAAAAACAAGTAGCTAAACTGACTTAACTTACATAGGAAAGGAAATGCTATGAAACGCTATTATTTATTATTATCAGCCCTTCTCACACAAACAACCCCCGTATTATCTTATGATTGGGAGAATGACGAAGCCCCACCTCAGCAAAATAGAAGAGTTGTTGAACAAAGACAACCTCGTCAGCCCGAGATTGCCGGTGGTCTTGATCTACCCAATCATCAAGGAAATGAAGTTGTTTACATAGAACCTTTTGCTATAGGAAATAACCCTCATCAACAAAGAGATGCCCATATAAGTTCATATCAATTTGAACGCCTCCTTGAGTCAACCGAATGTCTGCAAGGCAGAGACGGCGGTGGCCTAATCTACTGTAAGGGTGAACGTGTATATCTTCCTCATATCACTCAAGAAAGTTGGAAGAAAGAAGGTGTTAGTATAGGCTTCTATATAGCCTCTTATAAAGAAACCAGACGTCTTGATTTTATTCACCAAGCTCGCCTTAACAATCGTTTTGAAGAGGGCCTTTACCAATTAAGCTCTGTTCAAGAAACCGGAAATGGCCGTTTGGAAAAATGGACGAGACTCGGAGAAAATCCTCACATTGTAGAAGTTACTACTCCTATAGGTGTGTCCAGCATTCCAGGTATGGTTACCCATGCTCCCTATATTGTTCCAAATGAAAAAGCTGTTCCTGAATTCGCTCTTTTTCAGAACAGAATCGCAGAGACACTTCTATTAACACAAGGAGATGGAAGTTTATATAATGATATGGAACGACCACGAGTCATAGTTCTTGGTCGGACCGGGAGTGGGAAGAGTACATTAATGCATGCTCTTGCTGGGAAGGAACTTCGCGCCAAGAAAAAAGAAAGAGGGGGAATAGGTCTTGTTGCGGTTGATCCCCTTGCTAATATTCATATTGGTCAAGGCCTGAAGCGAGGAACTGATATAGCCACTCCTTGGCTTGATGAGAAAAATAATGTAGTGTATTGGGATTGCCTTGGATTTGGAGACCCTGGAGGGCCTGGAGAAGACCTTATCAATGGCGAAGTTCTTAAAGATCTCTTTAATCATCCACAAGTCAAAGTCATATTAGTTGAAGAATACTCTTCTCTCGAAGGGAATAGGAGTACGGAATTTATAAACCGTCTTAAACAATTAACAGATTTAGTTCCGGAAGAACAAATCCATAAACTCAATGAAAGCTTAGCAGTCGTTTTTACAAAACAATTCTTAGATCATCCCCTTGAGCTAATTGAAGGATTGTCCTCTGAAGAAGGTCAAGCTGAAACTAAAAATATAATATCTCCAAAGGTAAGTAATCTTATTCAAGATCTAGCCCGCCATGGAAATCGAGTATCTTTTCTTCCTAGAGCAACGCATGAAGGAGACTATCAATTTGATAGAGATGCCCTATTGAAGTGTGTTCACATCGAGGAAAATGCAACTTTAAATCGTCCTCATATCAACGTAGCGACTTCTCCTGCCACAAGAGAGTTAGCCGCTCAGTATGGAGAAGACTTAAATAGCTATATTTCAAGCTATCTTAGAACCGAGGGAACACGCCTCGTTCAAAACTTCTGCAGAACGATGATTGATAATCATAGCAACAGTTCTGTTGAATTACGCAAGAGATTTTCAGATATTGTAAGAAGTCTGAGTCAACTTCGAGATGCTTCAAATCCTCAAGATCCTGAACATTTTCTAACCACTTATAAAGAATGCTTTAGTCAATCCTTTGATACACAAGATCTAAGAACGGCTATTGATAGCCTCAACTTTTTAAAACGTATTCGAAAAGACATTCCTTTTCACGTTGGAGAATGGGCACAGGCACTCGGAGAAATGATTAATAAGGTTCAGGTCTTAACAAGGCCTCCCGAATTTATCGTTGAAGAAGGTGTTATGAGAGTTCAAGGACTATATGTGGGAATGACGGACGTTAACACTAAATTAGAGGAATTAAAAAAATCTTTCTCTCATATTTACGTGCACTCCCTAAATACATTTTTTGGGGACGCGAATCTCACAAGTCACGGAACATCCCTCAATATTATTGCACCAAAGTGGAACATCGTAAAAGGCATAACCTTCGATCTCAGTGGGCTTCCGGGAGCTCCTGGTGCAGATGGATCCAGTCCGGGAGCAGATGGACAACCCGGAAAGCCTGGGTTACCTGGAGGACATTTCTATGGAAAAATCTTCGGTGATGATCCTAACAACGCTGTTGGACTAAAACTTCTCTCTGTCAATTCGGATGGTGGACAAGGAGGGATTGGTGGAAATGGAGCTGATGGAGCTGATGGTACACCTGGCAAAGATGGAGATATAAAAAAAGTAACAGAAACAATTCATGCCGCGGAAGATAGAGGAAGAGCTAACTTTGAGTGGTGGCAGGATACACACTATGACTATAATGACGAAGGAAAGCCTGCAACGCCTGGACTAGATGGTGGTTATGCCGGAAAGGGAGGTGAAGGCGGACTTCGCGGAAGTGCTGTTTTAGTGGGAACGACTTGTAATTTTCCATCTCAAGATGGTGCAGTGGGGAGAAATGGAGAATCTGGTGAGGGCGGCAAAGAAGGGGGAGCTCATGGCCGGGATTGTCAAGGTAAACATGTTGTTTCGACACTAGTACATGAATGGCGAAGAGATGGTGGAGGTCCCGTCAAATACTCTTCAGTAGGAAAGAAGAATATCTCTACTCCTATTGAAAAAAAGCATAAGAACTCTACAGGAAGAGCAGGACCTGGACTGAAACCTCCTCCTCATCATTTAAACACAGTTGGTCACCAGAAACCTGCTGCTCAGATCCCTCTAAACACGGATCCACTCGTTCAGGACCATAACGCTCGTATTCAACAAAGAGCAGTCGATCCTGAGGAGGCACCCATTTTAAGGGTCTTTCCAGGACTACCACAGGGTCAATAAGGATTGAAAAATTCCGGCGCTCTTTTGTCAAGAGCGTCGGAGTTCGCTAGCACCTTAACCAACACTTTGATATTTGAAGAAAGGACACAACATGAAACGTCATTATATTTTATTACTTACGGCTCTTCTCACACAAACCTCACCCGTATGGGCATGGGGGGGAGATGACGATGGAGACAGAGATCAAAAGCCAGTTCAACATAAACAAATGCACATAAGAGTGGAACTTCGACCTGATTCTGGACGAGAGGATAAGTCATTTAAAGCAGAAGTGCCAAGATTACAATTACCAATTGTTACGCTTGTGCTTCATCCAAATCCTAACCCACATTCTGTAACCCAAGTAAATACACCAACACCACCTGCCCCTGTTAAACAGTTAGCCCCGTATTCCAATCCCCTTATTATGGATTATTGCGCCTACTATCAACAAGCAGCTGCCGACGCTGATCTCGCTCCTTTCATGCGGGCCTTTCCGAGCCTTCCTATAGATACAGCTGATAAAGCCACTACAAATTTTGGGACGCGCTTATTGCCACAAGCTAATGATGACAAAGGAAACGAGGAACCAAATGAACATCAAGTTCAAAAACCTGCCTTACGTTATTTCGTCTTCAAACAGGAGAAAATAAATCAGGACGGCTTAGAAAAAGGAGAGGAAGAGCAATATACACGCCTTGTATTAGAAGAAGTTGAAGAAGCTGACGCCATCCAAACCGCTATCCGTGAAACAGCCAAAGAGAAGGGAATACCTTTAGAAGTGATAACAAAGATCAACTCACTGGAACCTCAATAAGGAGACCTTCCAAAACAGTGTGGTCGGGTGCAAAACCAAGGCATAAATATTTTACTCCTGAAATATTTATGCCACCTGTTCATTAGCTGCTCTGTAAAACTCTCGAAAGTTCTCAACTAATATCTGGATCAGATCCGCATCAAAGACGATAACTTGAATTGGGGTCTCAATACCTACTGCATTATATGCAGGGCCTCCGTCTTGACCCAAAGGTGAGATAAGAAGTTTATTTGCGTTCATTGGTCGACCCCTTCAAGGGCAAAATCTTCGTTTTAGATATACCTCTAAGATCAATCTGGTTTAAAATACTCAAAATCCTAATGATAAGAGTCTTCTTTCATATCTTGCAGGTATCGTTGCTTTTTTCTGGCCAAGAGGAATTCACTTTCCCTTTTGCTAACCTCGAGATACAGTATTAGAAGGGCAACTTTTTCTTGAAACTCGCCTAATTCCTCATACAACTTCATACACGTCGCAGCAAAAATTAAGTATCTGCCACCCGTGATCTTTGTAGTTATTTTCTCGAAACTCTCTTCAAAAGCAGTTGATTTGCCATAAATCCTTTTGCAGATATTTGTTTGTTGCGTCTCATCAATCTGTCTTAAGAAGGCAAGCTGTCCTTTAATTTCCTCGGAAGAGAGTGGAATAGCCTCTTTACGCATAGATTCATACAATCTATCAGCAATTGGCTTTAAGGCAGTGGTATCACAGAGCCACTGGCATTTTATGGGAACGGAAGCAGCCTTCTCAGAGTGAGGTTTGGTGTCAGCTTTCAATCCAAAGAATGCATTCAATGATCCATCAGAAGAAATCCCACGCTCGTGAGTCTCCCAAAACTCATTATGATAGGCCCTTTCCCATTCAAAGTCATATTCATGAATTTTGTGTTCTTTACGCCTTTGTAATCGGCCATACATCTCCCAAAACTGTTGACTAACATGCTTAAGAATCTCAAAGACCTTAACTCTGTCATTTTCATCACTACTATCGTAAATAGACTTACAAAGATTGGCAAAATACAAAAAGGATCCGTGATGTATCTTAATGCATTGTGTATCAAATAGCTTCTTGAAGGATTCAGGAGCAAAAGAGGCTTTGATGCTATCAAAATCTTTTCTCAAATATAAATCGCCCATAATCTCCTTTATTCTGGATTCGGGAACTATTTTTTTTTGCCATATTGTATTTACAATGCCACAGGTATGATGATCGACAAGTTTTCCATCACACCCTAATGAGGGGTACATAATCAAATGAGATATAAAGAGAATGGATATGGTTGCTTTTAACATACTTTTTGCTCCTAATAAAATCATGCCATATTTGGAACTGAATCTGGTAACCACGAAAATATATTTTCCTTTATAAATTTACATTGTTTACCACTAAATATTTTAATGTTTAAGCTACAACTCAACTCTCTCAAACCTTTGAAGGTATCTACGTAAGTATATAAGCCGTTTAATGCATTATAAACTCATTTCGTAGAAGTTATATCATCTTTTTGTACTCTCATAAATTCCCTCGCTTTTTCCAACCATTTGGGAGTAGACTTAGGTGCTTCTATGTATCCGTACTCTGGTATATTAATCTAATACCAAGGAGAGAAAAATGAAGAAAAGACTCTTAATTCTATTGAGTGTTCTATTGTCACTCGGTGCCAGTCTAGCAATAGAAACTTTGCCAGAAGTTATTCAAAAGGATGTCAACCTTAGACCATATGTAAAAGGTCTCCTTACGAGTGCAACTTTTGTAAAGAGCCCAAGCCTCTATAGTCAGATCGAATCACCTAGTGACTACAAACTTCTTGATTTTGAAATGTTGAGAAAGGGAATTTTTGGAGAAGCAGCATGGGTGCCACAAACCCATGAATTTAAAAGTGCAGTAGTAAATGAATTATTTCGCCCCTATTTTCCTAAATCTGCAACCTTGGATTCACAAATGGTCTTTCTCGCCAATGTTCTTTATTCAGCAGGTAAATCCATATTTCAAAAATTCCAAGATTTCACGCATATAGAACATGCAGCATCTATTGGCCATGCTGGTGCTCAACTTGAAATGTATTTAATTTCCACAAGGGCACGTAAACAACAAGATGCAAGAGATTATCTCTATAGTTCAGCCGCTCAAGGCAACGTAAATGCGCTCCTTAAATTGAGCTCAGCCTATCATGGATTGAGAAATGTTGGGATTCCTAAAGATGTTGAGGTGGCTAAATTACTTTGCCAAGAAGCTTCAGATCTTGGGAGTCCCGAAGCTCGATTTAGAATTGAAGTTGCTCCTTTAACAGAAGGATTCTTTGGTTCAAAAAAGAATTTTCAACAAGGTGTCCGAAAGGCAAAAGAACTAGCAGATGGGGGCAATCGGCGGGCCAAATCGTACATTGAAGCTATGATGAACCGTTCTACAGCTGCATTTCTAGAAGCAGATGATGAAACTACAGATGCCGATCTTGACTTTCTGGAACAATTCCTTGGATGGAAAGACGACATGCGTTATTAGCGTACATAATGTTCCTTTTTGTAGAGTAAGCAATAAAACCACTGAATTTTTGAGCAAATTTGAAAAGACAAAAGGATATGCATTTTTTACATTATGGCAAGAAGAGAAAGCATCATGAAATATAAGAACATCCCTCTGTTAGTACTAATTCTTTCTCTATGCCCATGTTTTTATTCGGTCTCTAATAGTGCAGCTGAAACCATTGTAAGAACAAAGGCTGAAGAGGAATCTTCAAGTATTCCACCCTCTACCCAGCCCTATAGTCTCACTATTAATAGATCCACTGCAATTAAGACAACAGAAGATCCTGTTAATGATTATCTCCAAAGGGGTGCCAGAGCCTACCCACTGCCAGATGATAAGGATGTCATTCTCGAAGAACTAGATTGGCATGATGATTTTGAAACATTAAAAACAAAATCAACCGAGGCTTTACAACACAAACCAGCCGCAATGTCCTATATCGGGTCTATCTATGTTGGAATTGATGAGTATGAAAAAGCTAAGCCTTGGCTTTTCGCTGCAGCTGTACAAAACAACTCTGACGCATTTTGGCTTCTTGCTTCTCTCTTGAACAATGATAATAGAGTTCTCAAATCTAGAGATTTGAAATGCATGGAGGATAATCTTCTTCAAAGATCAGCCTCATTAGGGCACCTTTTTGCAATGGATGCATTAAAATTCACCAATAACACAAAGTAACAATTAATGCTTTAGGTTGCACTAATAAAAGAAATTGCATTATGTCCTTCACAAATGAGAATGATAATAGTCCACATGACGTTTGAACACGCTCGCCCTCGTACTACTCTTAAGAAATTCGAGGCGCCCTTTGGGCAAATAAATAATTTTGTTGCAGAATCTTTCAACAACACTTTCACGATCTTCTGAGACATAGAAAGCAAGCTCTGGAGGAAGTTCGGGAATTATTGCTCTTAAGGCTTCTCGAATATCTTCACGACCATCCAAGCTTCCGGCATCTGTACGGACTAACACGAGATGCTCGAACTTTGGATGCAGTAACAAAGGGGCAAAGATAGTTCCTGCATTGCTACTAAGGGGATTAGAGGATAGATTTAATTCCTTAAAATGACGAGATAGTCCAAACTCTTCTAAACGATTTAAATGCTCCAAAATCCACTGAACGAGTATTTTAGCCCCCTCATCTCCAATTCGATTTTCAGACAAATCAATCCCAGTAAATGATGACAAGTCATCTTCGTGTAACCCATCAATCCATTCTTGAACAGTCACTGACTTGTCGTCATCTGAAACACGCTTATCGACAAGGTAGCGTTTATCTATCCCAGAACCTCGGACTTTTTGAATTGCTTCGCTACAATATTGAGTTATTATAACTGAAGGATAGACACTTTCATGAGACTCAAAGGCCCTTCCCGATGAAAGAACTATTTTGTTGCAGAATCTATCAACGATACTTTCACGGCTTTCCATCAAGTAATAACAAAGGCCTGCAGGAAGCTCTGGGATTTTAGCTTTTAATGCCTCTCGAATAGCAATTTGTCCATCCAAGCACCCTGCATTTGTGCCTTTTAATACAAGACGTTCAAATTTTGGGTGGAGCAACAAGGGAACAAAAACGGCGCTCACCTTTTCACTGATGGGATTATGGGATAAATTCAACTCTCTAAAATGGCTAGATAACCCAAATTCTTTTACCCTATTTAGGTGTTCTAAAATCCACTCAACGAGAATTTTAGCCCCCTTATCCCCTATTTGATTGCGGGACAAATCAACCACAGTAGCTGATGACAAATCATCTTCATGCAACCCATCAATCCATTCTTGGACAGTTACTGACTTGTCGTCATCTGAAACACGCTGGTCTACAAGGTAACGTTTAGGGTACATAAATGTATTATTGTATCTCAGTACGGTTTCCGTTCCATATCCGCTACCCTGCCCCAAAACCAGCAAACTTATAAAAACGATCTTCGATATAAATTTCATGGGTATCTCCTTATAAAAATTCACTATGGAAGGAGTAAACCTTTTGTATTCTTTCTCAGCAGGATATTAAAAAACAACTATCTGTAAAAATTATCAAATTTTCCATCTTCATACTCAAGTTCTCTGTAGAATCTACCAATCTTGTATTTTTACAAATTTAATAGCATCGTCATCTGGTCCCCACGGATAGCTTGGTTTTGATGGTCTATATACAATGTGAAATTCAAAAGTTGTTCTTTCTGTCCTATCTTTCACACCAGTATCTTTTGTATATACTGCTACTTCTGAATATGGCACACCATATTTTCCACTAATGCTTGGTAATTCTCTGATGCTCCCCAAGTGAGGACTCGTTGCAATGCTGGAAATAGCCTCATCCGTGATATCGGTTCCACTCAATATTAGGATCTTTATTCTGGAAAAAGTTGGATTTTTTGAGAGTCGAGCTATAAAATCGTCATTAACGAGAGGCTGATTTCTCAAGTTAAGCCTTCTCAAGCTTATTAATGAAGTTGATGTTATCAAATCCTCAATTTCCTTATGGTTTAGGTTTCTGCCACCCGGGTCCAAATCTGTGACGTCCCTTAAACTTGGTGAACTAAATCCACCTTCTTCTCGAACCCCTTCGAAAGTATTGTATATATCTTCTGAAGCAAATGACTGCACAATTGTGAAAATACAGATACCTATAAACAAAAATATATTTTTCATTTCCGCTCACTCTTACATTTTGAATTGTTTGCTCATTCACTAGTGTTCCTATGAAGCTTTTTTCAGTATTTTTGATCTTCTTCTTCACTTTCTCCTGGGATTGGGGGCTTCATTCCAAATAGAGCATTAAATTTCTCAAGACATTTTTTGGAATCTTCAGGGAATGAATCTTCTTTCCCTTCTTCCTTATCTCTACGTTCTTTACGTAATCTCAGATAATCTTTCTCTTTTTCAGTAACTTTATCGAACAGCAGAAAAAGAGCCAATTTATATTCGAATTCTCTCATTTCTTCATACATTTGTTTACATGTCGTTGCAAAGGATAAGAATCTTTCTCCCTTAATTTCAGCTGTTGTTGCTTCAAAAAATTCTTGAAAAGTTATTGGATGTACGTAGAATTTTGGGTCGATATTGGGTTTATGATATTCACCAACTGCCCGTAAAAAATCTAAATTGTTCTTAATTTCTTCTGGAGGGATTGGTTTATGACTCATTCTTATATCATGATGTAATTTATCGGCATCGTCATTAAGGATCCTAAGGTCAGCCGACCACTCAGAACCTAAAACATGAGTTGTCAGGTATAGAGACAGAATCAAAATAGGATAGATATGCTTTAACATGTATTAGGCTCCTTCCTTCGCAAGGGCTAATGATAGGCGAATATACCTTAAGAAGGTTCAGAAATCAATTAACAGAAGATTATTAGGAACAATAATCTCTGCCGAGACTCGTTCAAAAAGATTAGAAAACATTTTCTGTTAGAAATATGGGGGGTCAATAGCGATTAAAATGTTCTCTTATGAGAACCTGTTTACACCATATAGCTATATAAAAGGGCTCAAAACTGTCATTGCTTTCAAAAATCTACTTTTTATCGTCATACAGAGGCTTTGGTTCATGCCCCTGTCTTGGCCCACAAAACCCCCCAAACGGCCATAGAGGGTTAATTATGGAGATCTACGAACTATTGTGCGGGGGGATTAGCCTTCATTTTTTCTTTCTTATCAATCTTGATAAAGGAGGCATTAAAAAATCATTGTTCTTTTGGGGGGTCAAACATATGCCGAGCATCGTCCCACCATCCAAGATATTCCTCCAAGAAATCTAGATCCTCTTCTGTTATGTCATCATCAGCTTCCTGAAATCCATCTGCAGGAATCCTCATGATCGCTTCAAGATTGGATTGAGCACACTTATTACCCCTATCAGCTAATTCTTTTGTTTTTCGGATACCCTGCTGAAAGTTCTTTTGAGAATTAAAATACCCTTCCCGTAAAGTTGCAACCTCCAATTTGAATTCTGCCTCTTGTGATCCTAAAATAGCGGCTTCCTCACAAAGTAATTTTGCAATAGGGATACTCACGGTCATTTTTAGCCCCCAACCCCCTTGATAAAGCTGACTGAGCTCCAACAAGGCTTTTACATGCCCTTGAGCAGCTGAGCGAAACATAAATTCTTGTGAATTATCTTTACGTAATCTAAAGGCGACAAGAAACATTTTGTATTGAGCGCCAGCATGTCCCAATGAGGCTGCGTGTTGGAGGTGTGCGTAGTTGCGATTTTGAGCATAGAGGCCTTTTCCAGCAGCATAAAGAATATTAGCCAAAAGAATAACTTCTGGATCAGTAGATATTTCTTTCAAGGAGTAAGGGTGTAATAGTTCTTGTAAAGATGCGTTTCTAAATTGATGAACACGAGGCTTCCATGCTTTATCTCCAAACATGTGTTTTAGGAGGTCCCCAAAATCATTTTGTTTATATGATTCATTAGATCCCATACTATTTAGAACCAAGTCTTTATTTAGGGAGTCACAACGGCTTACGAGATCTTTCACATATGGCGTAAGGGAAGGGTCTTTTGATAAAATATCAGGCAAAGAATTTTCAGCGGCAAAAATAGAGTATGAAATTAATAAAGCACTACAGAATTTTAACATAAAGGATAATTTTGTATATTGAGTTTTCATTTGTAACCCCTTCTGCGTGGTATTGAATGAGTGCACGGAATTAGCAGCTCTATATAATCATAACATTCATTTGGAGGCAATGAATATATAGACCCAACGCTGGAACATAGCAGTTGTCATTGAATGATCATAATTATTATGAATATGTATTTATTAGATTGTCTGACCTAAAATTTACGGTAGGTAAATTCATATGATCAATTAGTAGCTTTCTTTGTTAACTCTTGTGCTTAATAATCTCTTGGTGTTTTGTCTGTAATACTTGTAAAACGAGCATCTATCTTTATTTGTGGATTCACAGTAATAAATTTCTCACCAGCATCCGTGATGCCTTTATTCCTAGTTACATCTAAGAATCTAAGGGAAGGCATTTGCACAAGCTGTTCTAATCCCACATTACTCACCTTTGTAACAGCTATAGACAATGATTCAAGGCCCTCTATGCCTGTTATATAAGGGATGCAACCATCGCCAATCCTGTTCCCATCTAAATTAACCTTTCTCAATTTCTTGAATCGTGAAATACCTTCAAGATCGGCGTCAGATAAACCACAACCAGATAAAGAAAGAATTTCTACATCAGGGTTAATAGTTTCTGGAGAAATTGTTAGAGAGGATTTCGGTAAAGGGACGAATCCCTCACTTGTTCTATGCCCTACATAAATACCTGTTAAATATATTTGCGTATAATCACTATCCAAGAGTTGTTCTAGCTCATGGGCTTGGAAGGGGGTATCTCTTTTAAAAACCTTAGTTTGCCTTGAAACTTTCGATGGAGATGATCTTAAGGGGGATTGATGAGGGAAATTATTATGAATAGATGATAGCTTGTTTGGACTTCTTAACGTTGTTATCGGCGATTCGTCTTCAGCAGCATTTATGCATAAGACAGTGCAGACTGTTAAGATAAGAAAGAAACAATATATTCTTATTAAGCTCATTTTTCTAATCCTTTCTAGCTTTCTCGATAGATATCTGTACTGTATCAGCATCTATTTCTGTGGGTTGCTTTTGCGGAGAAGATGAATTGTGAGGTTTTTTTATTTCTTCTCTATTATAATAATCGCGGCGAAAATAAAGAGATCTTATTGGGTCAAAGAACCACTCATCTGTGACATTAGATTTATGCTGCTTTACATGCTTAATAGGTGAGCAAGAGTCTTGTTTATCTTGATCGAACAAAAGAACCGGGGAGAAAGTTTCTTTTGGTTCTTGTTTGTTAAAACTACCATTTGGCACGTAGCCTTTGTTCCACGCTGCGGTTAGAGCAATATCGGGATTAGGATTTACTGCTGATGAATAAAACCGCCGATGCATTCGAGTGCCATGAAATGACCGGATAAAGAGTTTCGATGAGCCTATGAAAACTTGTTCTAAACGGTCCACAGCAAATGCTTTTGGAGTTACAACACTTGCCGTTGCGATTCCTATGAGTCCAAAACAAAATTGAATTTTAAGTTGTTTAATCACGCCATTTCTCCCCTAGAATCAGATGTTACTATTTAGTATGCTTATCTTGAAATCAAAGACCTAGAAAAGCTCCCCTCCCCCAACCAAATTCCATAGTTACTCGGTTAAAAATCCTATTCTTAATAAATATATCCTTTAACAGAAGGGTCTACTAAATAAGGCGTCCTTTGAAGAAACGAATAACATGTATCTAAAACAATTCTTGGATTATTTTTGTATATCGTCATATCCACCTTATTTTGGTAAGGAGACCTTTTCCTCAGAAATTTTACACATATAGTAAGGTTCTTGTTTGAAGAAAGAAGGCCTTCTAAAATCTGCGACATTTCTTCGCAAGAATGTATATAAGATATATCTAACACTCGTAAAGAAGAGATTCGGCTAAGTTGGGTTAAGAGAGCCGTATCCATAATGTCTGCTCCGTTAATGTCTAATACCTCAAGATACGGAGTTTTTTCAGGTAAATCTGGCAATAGCTCTTCAAAATCAAATTTCATTCCTAAAAATCGCAGATCTGGCATTGGTTTTAGAAACAAGGCCAATGGGTTCTCAAGACCTGTAGCGTATGTCAAATTGAGGCCTACTATCCTCTGTTCAGGATCGCTTATAATTTCTTTAAGTTTACTGTCTCGTGCTCCAGAAGTGCAGCAAAGGTGATACTTAACTTTATGATCCAGTGCCTCCATATTGGCTGCAAAGCCATTAGAATATATAGAGAACACTATAACAAAAAATATGAATACCGTCCTCATTGTGCGAGACATCATTCTTATCTCCTTAAAGCAATAATCTATGAGCATAGAAGTACTTTACGCCTTTTTCTTGTGAAAGCACTTAAAAAACCTCTTTACTTAAGTTTTAATCGTCGTTTTTACAATAATTTGTTACAGTCAGGGAAACTCGTGTAGAGAGGAGTTAAGGAGAAAGTCAATGAAAATTTCAATATACCTTATTTGTGCTACAGTTGTTTTATCTCCTTTATGCCATTCAATGGAAGATTCTGAGACAGAGGGAACGGCTGATGGTGTTCTTCTCACACACCCTAGAGAAATTAAAAGAGAAAGAGAGCACCTTCCAAACAGCCTCATTACTCATAACAAACAAGTCATTAGCAAAGACATTGCAACATATTCCAATTTGTTGAAAGGTGTAGAAAATGATAATGGAGCGGCAGGTTTAATGTTAAAATATCATTATAAAATATATATAGAAGGGCTTCAAAGTCTTCTTGCTCAATCTGAAACAATCACCGATATCGAGAGTAGGCTGCGTAAATTCAGCTCAGAGAACGGCCTTTTCGCAAGATATTATTGATTTGACGAATAAATTTAAGAAATATAATAAACCTATTAGGGAAAAGCATTTCATGAAATATAAATTATTTTTCGGGTTAATTGTTTCCCTTCAACCTACGTGTATTTCTGCCATGGATAGTTGTTGTGATCATAAATATCTCGAATCAACTGCTAAAAAATATGCGATATGTTCAGAAAATTCTCAAGAAATTAACCCTAAAGGCATCGTTAAGGATTTGCATTTTTTATCTCCGGAAGCTGTAAGAAGCGCAAGTTTTTCAAAATATATGCAGGAGAACTCGTTTGAGGTTATAGCAAGGTACGCATACACCCAACATCAGCAAGCTATCGTAATGATATTTACGCAAGCATTTCAATTTGTAAAAGCCGACGTTTTATTGAACGCACAATTATGCATGTTATTGGATAAAGTTCTTATAAACCTAAGGCCATCTATCAATATTGATCTATCCGCACATCCAGCCCTAAAAAGTTTTGCAGACAGTCCTTCATTTAAATGTCAAAAGATGTTATTGCCATCTTTAGATTGTGGGCCGTGGTAGATGAGCCTATCATACAATAGCTAAATAACTTACCTCACTGCTTATCAGCTGCCTCTTTTAGCTTAAAGAATTAAAGCAATAGATACTCTGGACCATTGGGGGGGAATATACGCTCATGATATAGCAAGGCCTCAACGAATAACTTATTGTCGTCAACATTGCAGTTTGAGAGAGCTTCAAATCATATACTTAGATTGTCGTTCCAAGTTGGCTGCTATTCTTGTAATAACCTCTTCAATCTTCGCCGAATCTTTATCTTGTATATATCTAAGGGCTTGAGCATCCATTTTAAGAAGAAAATCCATTTCTTCTGAAAGACCGCCCATAGCTGCCCCAATCAGATACACCGCAGATTCTCGGAATTTTTCTAATTTAAATAATCTCTGATGTTCTTCTTCTAAAGCATAAGGATCATTTTCCCGAAAATCATCAAAGTTAACAACTGCTGGGCAAGGTGCTGTTTCAGCTTCATTGAAAAGCATAACTGTACCATCCCTTTCTTTGGTAATGACTGTTAGCCCCTCCTCACTCATTTTGTCACAAGCATTTATTTGTATTATTGTTAGAAAACTTAAGACTGTATAGATTTTGAACATCATTTTCTCCGAGCCTTTTTATATTTTCATCGGCTGCTGAGCAGCTCTCATTCTATCAAATCTGTGTTAAATATATTGCCTTTTTTTCCAACCCTTAACTCCGGTATTCTTTATAAGCGATTAGTTGTTTTGTCAAGGAGATCACAGGAATACAATCTTAATGCATAACAAGTAAAGGCGCAATTCGGAATTCTTAGAAAATATAATACGACGTATTGGCGCTAATATACGAACTTTGCAAGCTACCTCACTTCCCTCAGAAGCTCGGCTAATGGCTGACGCGTTCCACCCTCAAGGGGGTTTAAATCCAATTTTTGTTTCCTGTATTCAGCAACAAACCGGGAATACTTTTCTTTCTTCAAACCAGAAAATAAGAGCCTGCTAGTCTCAAGGCCATAAGCTATTAACACGGAAAGACTTTTCCTAGGATTAGTTTTGAATTTCGCTCGAGCGCGATAAATACTCTTCACATTAATCAAAGGGAGCAATCTGGCAAGAATTACGAGTTGGTATTCACTTTGATAATTTGCTAATCCTTGGATAAATCCCTGAAAGACTATATTTCTTGCTTCATGAATTTCTCTTAAGAGTTCATGGGATACATCTAACAAAACAAGATGCCCATGAACATAGTAATACCGTGTTGCATAAGCTTTAAGAGGTAGATAGGTATCTAAATATACCTGGAGTGTCTTAACAATTTGTGATGTATCTCTATGATGAATGCTGCTTAATATATTGAACATTTCATTTGGAGTTATCGACGCAGATACTTGATTCAATGGTAAGTATGTTTCTATATAGCCGAAGAGATAAGACCCAGTACAAGCACCAGAGCTTTGAAGAGTCTCTAAGAAGGCGACAATATCTGGCTTATCAAACACTAGTCTGAAAAAATAGGCAATAGCTTCGGGTTGTGTGGCTATAAAGTAATTACCGTAAAGGCTATCCCTAAATTTCCCATAAAATATCTTTAGGGCAATTAAGCGTTCTTCTAAACTCATCATTCCATAATTATCTTGAGGCTGCGCATGTACCTTTTCCCAAACTTTAATAAAATTCCGATGCTTACAAAAATAACGAGTAGTGAGAAAGGGATCTATTATCTGCAAATGCCTTACTTTCATAAATGTATCGATAAGAAATCCATAATCGGGGATATCGAGCTTTCTCGTTGTGATACCTCTTTCTTTCATTAATTCCTTAGTTTTACTTGGCATTTTGCGCTCAGTCGAACTCATCACGAGGCGTTTCACATTAACAAAAATATGGGAGAGAAGTATGCTAGGAACATCGGATGATTCCCATCTTTCCTCCACAAACCCCATCTTTTCCAGGTCTCCGACGTACAGCTGATACAAATGCAATTCTTCTATTTGAGTAGCATCAGGGAATGGGTTTCTACCGGCCTTTACTTCCCGCCAAGTTGCTGTGCGACAGAAATTAAATGGAAAAGATTTTACAACTCCATAACCAAAATCATGTAAAAACCAGCATGTTTCTCTCAAGTTAACGATATTCCCTGATTCTCTAGCGATTATTTTTATCAAGTCCTTCGGTAGATCTAAAAATAAACTTCTATTTGGGACGGGATCTTCTGGATTCAACTTTTCAGGAAATGCAGTCTTCTGATAATGGTCCAAGCTCATCTCCACAACTTGTGGAAGTTGAGTTGATGAGGTAGCCCCAGATTTAGAATCATTCGAAGAAATCTCAATAGGTACTGAACCATGGTGGATAACTTTGACAGGAGCAGGACAATAGCTGACAATCGTTCGGGCTTGTGTTTCATGAACATTTTCACTCGCATATGTGTCTAATGTGGTCAATCCTATGAAAATTAAACAAACAACTAAATTCCCACGACTGATCATATTTTATCCATTCTTATATACCATTAAGAATAATGCTGCATTTGAGTTTTACAAATAGTGCAAACTTTTCTGTTATTTTTATATGTAATTTATTTTATAACACAAATTTAAGATTATTAGTCGTTTGATAGCATGTAAATGGTGTAATCATTTTTTGCATTTTTCTTGAGGGGCTATAGAACCTAATGGCGAGTTTCTTCAAAATTCATCTCATTTTTGTAAATCATGCCCTTTATTTCAAAAGCCATCAAATCATTGACATTTATGGTATCTCCGAAAAGACACGTTGAATTGTAGGAATTGATAACAAACATCCCCAGTGGTGTTACTTGAGGTCTTTGTTTTTGGGCAGGTGAGCTATGAGTACGGTCGTTATATGGAAAGAAGACCCCAATCCTCTTCCAAAAGGGTTGAGGATCATTCTCTTCACGGTACAGGACTATATCGACAGTTGGATCAGGATGAGGACCAACATATATCAGACGCTTAGGAGTATAAGGTTGCTCTGGATATTTACAAGCTGGTGGAGAAAGTGTATCCGTGGGGT
This sequence comes from Alphaproteobacteria bacterium, assembly GCA_019746225.1. Taxonomy (NCBI): domain Bacteria; kingdom Pseudomonadati; phylum Pseudomonadota; class Alphaproteobacteria; species Alphaproteobacteria bacterium. The sequence continues at coordinate 86,390 of JAIESE010000013.1, forward strand.
TTTCTTCCTTTTCAACAGTAAATGCACTCACAGACAGCGCTAACCAAACAATCCAAGTTTTTAAGAGTTTACGTTCAGTTTTATACATAGTTCGCCCCCAATATTTGAATTTTTTTCAATAAAACAACATAATTTTAGGGGTGTTTAGAGGGTTAAAATGACCCATTATCAAAACACGAACTATCTCCTGCAAAAGGTAAATAAGTGAAATAGAACCCTTAATTGTAAAAATTCCCCGCTGGAGAGTGCATTAAAACAAACCACAATAACTCAGCTTCAGCATCCATAGTTGGATCTCCTTTGGCTTGATTATCTAATTTCATTAGGTCAGCCAACTGATCTATATATTTTTGTATTGTCGACTTAGGGACCTTGTCCTTTTGTTCTTCAAGCCAATCTAGGTGAGCTTTTGTTTCCAAGATAAAATTTTTGATAACGGTGCTGTTATCTTTAATTATCTCACTTTCCTTGCGGGCACTTTGCTCTGCAGCTTGGGATGCACTTATAGCTAAAGATATGATAATAATCAAATATTTTAAAAGAATCTTTTCTCTTCCTTTAAGGTTTTTTGCTATGATTATATACCAAAATATAGGCAAAGTATTCTACTTATTTCCTCTTCAAAATGTGTTAAACTCCCTTAATAGCATACCCTGCTTAGGAGCCTCACTATGAAGATTCTTTCAAACCTTTTCTGTTTAAATTTTGTTTTGTTACTCTCTTGTCATTCTGCAGATGACAAGCCTGATACTCTTGAACAATCATTAAGTAGCCGCTCAAGTCTTAAGGGGCTTAAATCAATAGACTCTATTGCTTCCCCTGAAGAACCAGCGGAAACAGAAAAAAGAAGAAAAGTGGATACAAAGATTGATTGGGATGACAATGAAATTACCCGAGAAAAGATAGAAGCCCGTCTAGAATATAAGGCACTTATTCTAACAAGTGAACTTCCGAAGGTTCGAGAAGGTCTCACAAAAATCATCCCCGATCTAACAACAATAATTCGAGACTTAGCGAAAAGTGATTTCACACGCGCAACAGACTTAAGCGCTACTGCCACTGGTGTAATGGCAGTGATTTGTTCGACGAACACAATTCTTCGTAATTTAGAGAAAAGAAATTATGCAAACGAGAATTCAATGGTACATGTTGGTTTAGCTATTGCTGCCTCCGGCGCTTTGAAGAACCAGTTTGATCAGCTCATTGCAGCTTTGGGGGTGTTTGAGGAAGTTAATGGAATCAACCTTAACTTCCTAAAAGCAGCAAGCGCATCAATCCATGGTATTACAAAAGATATTGCAAACCCCTTACTTTCTGAAGGGGATGAGTAAATGGTCGTCTCTTTTAACATCATCCTATCCCTCAAAAACAAAGATGACTCAACTGTTTAATATAGAGTACAGCTCAAAGATTGCATGTGAGGAACTTACAGGGAGGAAAAAATGAAAATTTCAAAATGGCTATATGTTTTTTGCTTTTTAAGCCTAATTTTAACACACTGTCCTTTTTCATACTCAAGTGAATTTGGCCCAGTGGATAGGCAAATAAAACCAAATCTTTTGCTAGGCAATACCCAAGCTACCCCTTGCCCTACAAATGTCCCTTATATACCAAAGCTTATTTCACAAGGAATTTTGAGATGGTATAACTCAGACTCCGAACGAGATGAAGTTGAAATTGAATTTGATTTATCTAATGTTTCAGCCGTATATGCAACTTTGGAAAAGTTAAAAGAAACCCCTTATAGTTTAGGGTTGGTAGAGCAAACGTTTAGTCAAAATGATCTCCAAGAGCTTATCCCGTTTGCATCTACCTTATTTCGGTTGAACCTCATTGAAACCATGCTAGACAACGACCTATTGAGTAATTTGACATTATTTCCTCATATTCAGCAACTTGATATTTCAGACAACCGATTTGATGATGAGGGGTTGGAACATATTTCTTCTCTATCTCAGCTGCTTAGTTTACGAATGGTTTATAATAAAATCACATGTAAGGGTATCAAACACTTAGGTAGCTTAAAAAAGTTACGGTTTTTAGATTTAGGCTGTACATATCTAAAAAACGAAGGGATAGAGATTTTATCCTCTGTGTGCAACCAACTAACAACCTTAGATGTGAGAGCCTGCAATTTCGATGATACTGCTTTAAGATTTTTTCATAATATGCCTAATCTTCAGTATTTGAACGTGTCGAGTAATATAGGTTTAACAACAACAGGCATTCAAAATTTCCTTTCTGAAAAGCGAAATGATCTCGTTGTGAAATTCGATCCATAGCGACCATTTTGTGCCGCTTCAAATGTGAAATTACCTGTTCCTGACGCCTTTTGACAAAAAAGAGGAGCAGTGAGCATATTAAAAGGAGAGACAAGATGAAAAATAAAATATTATCTTTTTTATTCATAATTCTAGCCCTAGCAAGGATTGAAGCAGCCGAAATAGTCAACTCTAATAAGGATGGTATACAGCCCCTATCGTCTGGGTTGCCTAAATCAGGAAATTCATTAAGTAATCAACAAGAGTGGGACAACGGACTGAACGTTCCTTGCACTTGTCCATTCGAACTTCAAGAAAGGAGTGAAGATTTTTTTGGTAACCGCCAATTTGAAGCTTCTGCACGGTCCACTATTGCTGCTGCTATTCATGGAAATTATGATTATATAGCTTTTCTATATGATATAGATCCCGAGTCTCACAAATACTTAATTTCTCGAACACCTCAATCACCTGAAGCCTTGACATATTATGGTAAAATTCTTCTCCCCAAAGTTATTAAACACGGAGAACTTGAATTTATAAAACTACAAAGACATCAAAATATGCCAATTATCTTATATTATGGCCAGACGACACAGGGGAAAATGTTAACCTAATTGAAATTTTTTCTCAAAGGTTCAACAAAGTGTTTGTTTATGTTGATAGATTTTTGTTTAAGGCCCATCTTTTATTGAATATTCTAGGAAACACCTATTTCACTAGCTAAACATTTACCTTGAATACTAAAGAGAAGTACAATCAAGGAACCTAAAATTATTTTTGTGTTCATGATATTACTCCAACAATTCTGCGGTCGAGATTTTCAGGGGGTATTCCCGACCCTGTGTCCTTAAAAATCAATAGACCGTTATTATTAGTTGTTTCATCGAGTTCAAAGGAGATAAAAATTTCTCCCTTTCCTGCATATGAATCTCTTCGTTGAGTTTTCTGAGCTCAGCTCCCCATAGATGAATAATGGCCTCAAATATTCCGTATGACTGAGACTCTCACAAACAGGACAGAGAGGGATTACAATTGGCTTGTCAAGGAGTGGCCCATCTAACGTCTTCCATTATGCTTTTTTCAAATATTCTTCTTTGTTCTTTTTGTTCGAGCTTTGCTTCCTTTTTCTTGCTCCTTCGTATCCAAAGATACGGGAGCAGAATTTCTAGAATAAATACGTGCCAATATGTCTTTAGATTCTTGATCGCCAAGTTCTGCTGCTTTTCTCAAATAAGCGACATATCCATTTAGGTTCCCTTCTTTTTTATAGAGAGCTGAAAGAACGATACATGACGCTATAACGCCTTTATCTGCAGCCATTTTAAGGTATTTTTTGGCAAGCTCAAACTCTTCTTTCTGATAATAAATGATACCAAGTGTATCTTGAACATCCGTATCGCCCCCTTCAGCTAAGAGAGAGTAATATTTTATAGCAAAATCCACTCGGCCTTCTTTGTAGAAGATATCTGCAATTCTTCTTCGAGCGAGACTAATTCCAGCATCTGCAGCCTCTTTGTATAACAATTTGTATTTATTTTTGTCGGCTTTTTCTAATTCATGGATACAGGCAAGACGAAATTTTGCTTCTGGATCATTATTTTTGACTCCTCGTAAAAGCCATGGTTTAGCTTCTTCAAATTTCTTTTGAGAAAAAAGAAGTACACATAGATTATGAATAGCTTCGCCATTGTCCGCTTTCGCGGCACGCTCGAAGTATTTTTCAGCTTCCTCTTTATTACCCTCACTTAGAAAAAGAGCGCCCATATTATTATACGAGCTGAAATGACCCAAATCTGCTGACTTTTGATAGAGTCGTTTTGCTTCTACATTGTTTCCTTCTGCAGTAGCGATAATGGCCAGATTATGAGGGGCAAGTTTAGAACCTACTATGTCTGCTCTTTCATAATAAGGTTTAGCTTTTTGTGGATTCTTACAATTCTCAAGCTCAATACTCCCAAGAGCACACAAAGCACTTTGTGTAATTTCGTCTTCATCCCCACCATAAAGTGTCTTGCCTAAAATATCTTCAAAATATCCTTTTGCTTGTTCAACCTTACCTACTCTCAAAAACCAATGACCCAAGCGTAACATTGCTTCTACACTACCGTGATTTGCAGCTTCTGCGAGACGCTCTATTTCTGCAGTGTCTATGGGCTGATTTTCTCTTACTTCTTTTAAGTCACTTACATTAAGAACTTGTTCAATCTGATATTCTGGTGCATGCCCAGCTCCCTCATTGAAGGGTTTATCCATTGCCTCTGATGTTGCATGTATAACGAAACAGGAAAGGATAGAAATGATATATCTCTGCATTTATAGTTAACTCCTTTGAATAATTTGAATTGATTGACGAAATATACAATTCTATTGTCATAGTGTCAATTGTTGTGAAATTTTATTTATCATAACAGTAAGTTTTTAATGGATATTATTAACTATAGGATTCGTAAGGAGCTTAAAAATATAACAAAATCAGTCTGTCTCTCCAAAAACATCTATATCGCGGGCCGAAAAGGATCTCCTCCGGTTGGAAACGCCTATTTTGGTGAAGTAATTTATACAGACCCAGAAAGCACAGAATACTACCCAATTAACCTTTACTGTAAAAAGGTATATTTAACCGATAAAAAAAATTTTAGACACAGACATCGGCTTAGAAATACCCTTCTACAATAATTCCAAATTTGCCCATGAAAATGAAGTCCTCTCCCTTGATGAAATTTTACTTGTTAGTCGCTCATATTATGGAGATGAAGGGCTACTGTCCCTATTCGGCAAAAAACCTAAATCGTTTTATAACATGGGTATTTGAATCCTAGGGAGGAATCTAGTTGGAAATGATCCCACATATTGAAGCTTGACTCAAAAAATATACTTTGTTGTTCAAACCGTCCCACTCGATAAAATTCTTTCATATAATAATCAACCAAATGACACGTAGGATTTGATTCCGCTGTAATCCAAAAATGTTGATCATTAGCAAAGCATCGATGAAAACAAATGAGTTGTAGTTCAGCATGACTTCGCAGAGGTTTTTGCAAATCATTAAGAAGGTAATCGTATGAAAAGAAAAGAAGTTTCGATAATTATATTATGATCTCATTATATGTTTAACTTTAATATTACATAGCGATTATCTGCCGCAATCAGAACATATCAATATGACGAAACCAAATCAACATTATTCATTTGATTTCCAAAATTCTATATTTAATATTTGTATGTATTAATGACAACCCCGTGTTTTTACGGGATTGTCATAAGAACAGAATTAAATTTAAAATACCTTGAATTTATAAATATTTGGATGCCCTTACCATCAGCGACGAATTTGTGCTATGATCTGGTTGCTTTATTCTATTTAAACGATACATTCGAGAAGATATTATGGATATTAGTCGTTTTCCCTATTTTTCATACCAAGATCTACTTGATCCTCTTCTAAAGCCTATTAATTCAAGTGCAAATATAAAATTTGTAGGCTTTAAAAGGGGTTATCCGAATAGGGAACAATTTATCATTACTGGTAAACAATATTATCTAATTAACTTTTATTCCAAAGAGTTATATCGCTATGGTTATTTTGAAAATGACACAAGAGATTATGAGTCAGGATTTCATTTGTGGGATCATCTTCCCTATGATCGTTCGCGTTATGTCTATCAATATATCCGAAACAACTATAATTTTGCCCACGGTTTGACGATCACTCAGCAACACGAAGCTTACTGTGACTTCTTCATTTTTACAACTGACTCTAGCAATGGAGAAATCAATAACTTTTATATCAACAAAAAAAACCTATTTGAAGATTTCATAAAGAACTTCTATCAAAATTTTCATCAAGTCTTTGATCAACTTGATCACCATAAATTCATTTTACCTAGCGACAGTAGAATAAATAAAAATATTATTGATCCTCTAACACCCCGACAACGCGAGTGTGGAATATTAATGATAGAAGGTCGCACAACGAAAGAGATTGCCAAAACCCTAAACATTTCTCACCGTACGGTAGAAGAGTATATAAATATACTTAAATCAAAATTTGATGCAAAAACGCGCGCCCAACTTTCCTATGATTTGCGTCAATACCTTTAATAAATTCTTCACAAACTATATTAAGTCTAAAAAGTCTTCTGGTATCAAGCTACGAATGACAGAGCGTTATTGTTATTTCTAGCCGTTGTTAACAAAGCCGGAAGGCCTATGATTTTTGGGCGCGATATCGATACTGCTGCTGAGCCTACTCATTATCCTCCTTCATCTCATCCCCTTAGATATGCTAGAGGTACTTCATGAATATCGTCACGATCTATAATGACCCAGAATGCGCCTTGGGAACAAAGGCGGCGCCCATCGAAATGACTAAAGAAGGCTTAGGCATTGCCAAAATAATTGTGGAAGATTTGAGGAAAACTCTTTTGCCTTTGATACCCGCAGCAGGGCTTGCAGCCCCGCAGATGGGGATAAAACGCCGTGTGATCATTTTTTCATGGGATCGGACTTTTGATCATTTAAGAGCGGCTATAAATCCGTCATATGAACCCCTGGATCAAGAAACTGTTTTCGGTTGGGAAGCATGTTTTTCGTCAGCCCCAAAAGAAGGCCCCTGTCGTGCAACTCATTTGCCTCGTTTTCAAAAAATTCTCGCAACCTACTATGATTTGGACGGAAACAAACTTCAGTTTGTTATGGAAGGGTTTGCGGCAAAAGTCTTCCAACATGAATGCGATCATCTCGATGGCATGGTCAATGTACATGTCGAAACCGCAGAGATTAAGGAATTTCCATCTTACGAAGCGTTTACTGACTTTATGATAACTGTGAAACAAAATGACAGTGTCTCTTATCTTGAGCCTTTTAGATATTAAGCTGATAACCTAGGCCAAGGAAAAGTATACGTGGCGTAACTCTCTTGATCTCAAATAAACACCATGGTTATATGAGCTACTTTGATTTTTAAAAAAAGGAGCCGTTTAATGAGCACCGACAATTTAATGTGGTTTGAAAATGTTGAGGCCCGACCACACCCATGGCCAGGGTTAATTTGGGTAACTTCCGTCATTAATCTCCCCGACGTTAAAAAAGCTCGAGACCTTTATATCAAGGCCTTTAATTTTGTTTCGATTTTTGATTTTCCGGATCCCCAAGATGCTTCCAATTTTGTCATGACCCGCCTGCGATATCGCGGGGCAAACTTTGTCATCAACAAAGTGGGCTCTGACTATGAAGGACAAGCACCTGCCACCAGCAATACTCCTTCACCCTTCTTATTTTACGTTTATTTTGATGATGTCGATGCCATTTACAAACAAGCAGTTGAAGCCGGCATGACCTCTGTGATGAAACCGGATGATACTTTCTGGGGGGACCGCAGGGCGCGCCTCACATGCCCCTTTGGCTATGTTTGGGATATCGCCCAACGAGTCAAATAGGGGATCTTCCTAAAAACGCATTTTTTGCCCACTCTTGCCGCAAAGCCTTATCCAATTCAGCCATCGTGACGGGAAGGCCAAGGTCTTCACAAGACGTCACTCCATAGTCGGCAAGGCCGCACGGGACGATGCCTTTGAAGTGGGAAAGATCCGGATTTACATTGATGGCGATGCCATGAAAGCTGACCCATCGGCGCAACCGCACGCCGAGCGCCGCGATTTTCTGGTCTTGCCCCTGGTGGTCGACCCATATCCCGATGCGCCCACAACGGCGCTCTGCGGTGATATCAAAGACCTGAAGGGTGTCGATAATCCATTGCTCCAAGGCCTTCACAAACGCACGTACATCACGATTCCGATTCGTTAAGTCGATCATGACATAGGCAACTCGTTGGCCAGGTCCATGATAGGTATATTGGCCCCCGCGGCCGGTTGTGTAGACAGGTAAGGTGTTGGCATCAAGAAGATCTGCCTTCTTGGCGCTGGATCCGGCGGTGTAAAGGGGAGGATGCTCGAGCAGCCATACCATCTCTTGAGCTGCGCCTCGAGAGATGGCCGCCACACGTTCCTCCATGAAAGTGACCGCCTCATCATAAGGGACCACCTCCGGAGAAACGCGCCATTCCATTGGACTATCCAAGGACTTTAAGGCCAGCAGTGATCATCAATACACCCCAAAACATCGTACGTGTATAGATGAGGGAGTTCTTATAGCCGGGCACCAATCGATCAATCAGATTCATGAGCGCAAGAGCAATAAGTGCCGGATAGGCAATATCCAAAACCGCTCCCAAGATGGTCACAAGGTTCTTGAACCCAAGCAACGAAACAACGAAAGTGATCGTCATTGTAATGAAGATAGCATGGGAACGCTTCAAGCGATCCTTTGAGACATCTGTTATCAAGAAATCTGCAAAGAGGGTCGATAAAATGACCGCTGTTGCCAAACATCCGACCGCAAGAACGATTGCGGTAACTGGTTTTGCAAAGTAGCCCAAAGCATGACCACCAATCGCAACCAACAATTGTTCCGGATGGGCATCTTGCAAATAAGGGGCATATTTTGCGCCCAATGCGACAAACCCAATGTAAACCAAAGACAGCAACAAGGCCCCAATGAGTGAGGCGCCAATGCTCATTTTAATAAGAGTTTTGGGGCCATCCTGTGGCGTTAAGTGCGTGCGCAAATAATACACAATGGTGCTTGAGAAGAAAAATCCCGCCATCAAATCCATCATTTGATACCCCGTGAAAAGAGCATTTTTAAAGGATTCCGGAGAGGACATTCCCCCTTCAACGGGCTGATCCGCAAAATACAGACCAAACAGAATTAGGATAACGATCCCGCCCAATTTGAAAGGCGTCAAGAACAACCCAATAATGTCGACAATGCGGTTCTTGGACCATATGAGGCCTATGATCGTTAAGCAAAACAAGAGGCTGAACGGGGTGATGGATAAGCTTGGGTAAATCAAGCTAAAGCCGCCATAAGCCACGGTGATACACCGTGGAACAACGCCAAAAGGCCCAATCAGCATGAGGATAATGGCAATCAACAGAAAGGCGGGGATTTTGCCCAACCTCTCAAAATAGGTGCGATAATTCCCATCAAACAAGATGATGCTTATCAGACCCAAGAAAGGGACGAGGACTGCGCTCACCAATAATCCTAAGATAGCCATAGGGTATTGGTGCAAGGCTTCCTTGCCAATTAATAAAGGAAAAACAAGATTGCCGGAGCCAAAGAACATGGAGAACATGGCAAAGCCGGCGGTTAATACAGTTTTACGGTGTGTCATCATACATCTCAATTTATTACATGGGTTCTAATAATTATAGCCCTAATTTAAGCAGTGTTCTTTTCTGCTAGAATCTTTAGGGACAACGGGGGGTGTAATTTGGGGGTATCGTTTATATGGCCTGGGTGGCCACAACATTCACAGACACAAAAAGAGGAGCGGCCACAACTTGAGAGAAGTGGGTTTTAGCGAAATTAATAGGGTATACGCTCTGCTTCATACTTTTTTTATATATAAAAGCAACTCTTTTGTCAATATTTTCAGGGGCCTTTTCGCTTTCCTGCTCTCAGGAAAGCGAAAAGGAGTTGATTCCAACAGCGTTTTTAGTTGGGTTATGGTGATAAAATTGCTTTACACCATCATTTAGTTTCAATCGCCAACTTCTGTGTATTCCTTAAGTTTATGCTCAACGCATAGACGATGAAAGAACCAGAGATTGCGCACACGGGGATGACACTAAGAGCGTATTTATACACCTCCAAGTCATAGTGCCTCAAGGCATCAGCACCCAGTGCTCCGGTCCAAAATAAATCCATGACCCACCCGATTGTGGTATGGAAAAATGAACCACCCAGCATGTTGATGCAGTTGAGAAACGCAATGGTGACGCCTAACTGTTGCGGCATCACAAGGTCGGATCCTGCTGCAAACACAATGACTTGGTAACAACACATAATGCCAACACAAAAAAACAACCCGGCGAGCACCCACCAATTATAGGTTTCTGTCATCAGCAATAAGGCAAAAGCCAACGCCATACCTGTTCCACAAGTAGTAATAACAGGATAGTTCCCAAATCTCCTACTCGCAAAGGCGAGAAGGGGTCCACCAAAGAGCATGCCAAAAAAGACAAAAGATACAAGCTCAGCAGCATTACTTTTATCTAAGTTGTAGGCTGTTATGAGATATTGCACACCCCAAACATCCGCAAACCCTTCCAAGGAACCAACCATGAGCAAGTTTGAAAGAGCCAAAATCCAGATGACTGGAGAAGATAGCAACGCTTTGAGGTTCCTAACTCTAAAGGGCTGTGACACCACTTTAACGTCTTTGCGGGAACGAAATGCCAAGAATGTGCCACAACCAATTAAGATTGAGAAAGCTGCAAGAGTCACCGCAACTGTCTGCCAACTATAGGTTTCAATGAGCAAACTGACGGGCTTACCGCCAAAGATGGCTCCCATCAAGCCAAAGGTAAATGAATACCCGATCATCCGAGCATACTGGTCTTTTGGAAACCATTCTGAAACTACCTTTGAGACACCGAGAAAACCGACCGCAGAGCCGGCTCCTACCAAGAACCTGCTGAAGATGGCGACATAAAAATTGTCTGTATAAGTGAACGCCAATGTGGCCAAACCGCAGGTAACGGCAAAGGCAAAGATGACGTAACGGGGATTAAATCGATCCAGCAATATTCCAACGGGGATTTGCATTCCCGCATAGCCGTAATAGTAAAACGCAGCCAACACCCCAAAGTGACTGGCATCAATGGAGAATTGCTCCATGATGGGTTGCATCATTAATCCAGGCCAAAGCCGAAGGACAAATTGGTAGGCAAAGAACAACAGTGGAAAAAGCCACATAAAATAGGGCTTCAATTTATAATTATAAGTAAGCATTAGTAACCTCTTTGATTCAAGAATTAGTATAAAAATATTTGTAATGTATGGGTGAGAGTAGTATGTATCGGCCTTAGCCGATAATAATCAAAGAGATAATAATGGATGATATAACGATAGAAGCAACCACAGCTCGGGAGAGCTGGTTTCTTTCGAAATAATTATGGTATACGCTATGCTTCATATTTTCTTTATAACGTGAGGTTGAATAATCTGTCAATATTTACATAGGTAGTACCCTGCCGAAATACAAATAAAAATTATATGTATTTCATTAATACCAATAAAAATCTTGTCGAAACCGTGATAGTTGAGTAATCTCACATCAATCCTGTTAGGAGGGGTGGCCGAGTGGTCGAAGGCGCACGATTGGAAATCGTGTATACGGCAACGTATCGAGGGTTCGAATCCCTCTCCCTCCGCCATTTTTAAATTGGGGCTTGCCCCCGATTTAAAAATGGTGAATGAAAGATTCGAACCCTCGATCACTTAAAATTTGGGTTCGGGCCTGAGCGCCAGCGAAGGCAACGCGCGTAAGCGCGATAATCCCTCTCCCTCCGCCATCCGTCTTCGCTATGTCGCCATCGCGCGTAAGCGCGACGGGGGATTAGCTACGACGTGATTTATCACGTGTAGCGTGCGAAGGCAACGTGCGCAAGCACGGTAATCCCTCTCCCTATTTTCGATAGAGACATCTTCATTATGTAAACAATCATGTCATTGCGAGGAGTTACGCCGGAGCCAAAGGCATAGGCGAACGACGTGGCAATCCATGTATTCAAGAGCGTTTGCAGAATAAATGGCTTTCAAATAATCAAATACATGGATTGCCGCGTCACTTAAGCACTCCGCGCTTAAGTGACACGCAATGACTTGATTTATTTGCATTTTACGTATTTTTTGCCTCCCTCGCTCGCTGCTTCGTGTCGACCTCTCCCCTTGCCAAGTGGTGGGCGGAGAGGTCGTGACACGATGAGGCGACTCGCCACGGTGTAGCCGAGAGTCGAGGCGTTGAGCGTGTGAGGGGTGCAAAAAATCAACGCACACCAAGACAAAAACAAATTACTTTTCACTTAATACTTGAAATCTGCTACAAAGTACTTATATTCATTATAACTTTAAAAAACATTGATTAATGTAAATGCAAATAACGTAATAAGGAACTTTAAATATGAAACAACTTTCTTTAGCAACTCTTTTCGTGACAACTTTCTTTGTTGCTGAAACCATGGCGACAGATAAGATTGGACAAAACGATTCTAACAAGGGATCCGTTCAGTTTCGGCCAGATTCCGTTCAACCTGCAGTGAGTCCTCCCACATTTGCACTCGAGGAAAATCGTTTCAACTTTCCTCTGTACGGGGAAGCAATCGTGAGTGCTAAAGAAGGTTTCGCCCTCAAACCCCTTGGATTTAATTTGAATGATCCCGTGAGACCTCATTTGAACGCAATCATCACAGCTTTTAATGAGGCCAATCAAGATTTATTAAAAGAATTCTATCAAGTCATTGCATCCCAAGATGGCAAAATATCTCGATTAGATGAAAAATTTATGCAAACCGTCGTTGCACATTTAAAGAAAGATGCCATGGCTTTGGCTGAAAAGAAAATTATTTCAGGTCAAATGGCTTCCCATTGTAGGAGTATCGTAGAAGCTCTTATGGAAATTTATTTAAAAAAGATGGTGTTTTTTATTAAAGAAGAACAAGAACGTCTTCAAATGACTTTTGCCACCCATGAGAATCGTTTCGATTTTCCACTTTGTGGAGAGGCGATTGGAAATGAAAAGGATGGTTTCGAACTCCATCCCCTTCCTTTTAATTTGAATGATCCCGCAAGAAGGCCTGTCAATGACATTATTAAGGTTTGGAATGAACAGAACAGAGAGATGTTAAAGGACTTCTATTATAAAATAAGCCAGCAAAAAGGGGGCTTTACCCTTGATGATGAACAGATCATGCTCAGCATGGTTTCAGTTTTAGAAGGCGTGGCCCGAGCCAAGAATAAAGCAGGCGTATTATCTGATGACATGTATTACCGTGCGGCGGAGAAACTAGACAGTCTCTTTGAGGTATACTTCATGAAACTGAGATATATGATCCAAAGAGAACCTGAAAAAAAGGCAATTGATAATCCAGTATAGTCAGGTTATTGGGCTTTAAGGCCCTCGTAAAAACCGACCACAAGTCCTCAGTTGGGCTGTTTAATCTCTCCTCTCGTGGAAGAGATCAAACAGCCCTTTCTTTTTTCCTATCCATTCGCGGCCCCTTTCTGTAAATTAACCCCATGACTGATATCCCATTCAAAATTGAGTGCCCCTTTGTTCCCGCAGGCGATCAACCGAAAGCGATTGAGGCCATTGTTTCCAACATACAAGAGGGCGCAAAGGATCAGGTGCTTTTGGGCGTAACGGGCTCCGGCAAGACGTTCACGATGGCGCACGCGATACAATCTGTGCAGCGCCCCGCGCTTATTCTGGCACCCAATAAAATTCTGGCCGCGCAATTGTATGGGGAGATGAAATCCTTCTTTCCCAACAATGCAGTCGAGTACTTCGTTTCCTATTATGATTATTACCAGCCCGAGGCATATGTCGCCCGCACAGACACCTTTATCGAAAAAGAGTCCTCCATCAATGAACAGATCGATCGCATGCGTCACTCGGCAACACGATCCTTGTTGGAACGTCCGGATGTCATTATCGTGGCTTCTGTTTCATGTATATATGGCATTGGAGGCGTCGAGACTTACAGCGAGATGATCCTGCCCTTGAATGTGGGTCAATTCATTGAACGGGGCGACTTTATTCGACGTCTGGTGGCCCTCCATTACAAACGCAACGACCTCTCCTTTGTGCGCGGAACCTTTCGTGTGCGCGGCGATGTGGTGGAACTTTTTCCCGCCCACTATGAGGATCGCGCGTGGCGCATCAGTTTCTTTGGGGATGAGGTTGAGTCCATTCAAGAAATGGATTCTTTGACTGGCGAACGGTATGAAATACTTGAGACCATTCGCATCTTTGCCAACAGTCACTACGTCACGCCCGGGCCAACCATGCAGCAAGCTATCAAACAAATTCAAGCGGACTTAGTTGTGCGCCTCGAGGAATTTCGTCAAGCGAACAAGCTCTTGGAAGCGCAACGCCTGGAACAACGGGTGAAATTTGATGTGGAAATGATGGCCGCGACCGGCTCGTGCGCTGGCATCGAGAACTACTCCCGCTATTTGACAGGGCGCGCCCCCGGCGAGCCGCCACCGACGTTGTTTGAATATCTTCCCAAAAATGCCCTTTTGATTGTGGACGAAAGTCACGTCACCATCCCTCAGCTCAATGGCATGTATAAGGGGGACCGCTCCCGTAAAGAGACATTGAGTGAGTACGGATTTCGCTTGCCTTCTTGCAAAGATAATCGCCCCTTAAAGTTTGAGGAGTGGGAGAGTTTACGTCCCCAAACCGTATTCGTCTCGGCCACGCCCGGCCCCTGGGAACTCCAACAAACCCACGGCGAATTTATTGAACAGATCATCCGCCCCACGGGGTTGATCGATCCGATTTGTGTGATTCGACCTTGTGATCATCAAGTGGATGATCTCATTGCAGAATGTCGGGATACGGTCGAGAAAGGCATGCGTGTTTTGGTGACGACCCTGACGAAGAAAATGGCCGAAGCCTTAACGGAATATTTGGCGGAAGCCGGCTTTAAAGTTCGCTACATGCATTCCGATGTAGAGACACTAGACCGTATTGAAATCATTCGCAATTTGCGCCTTGGGGTGTGCGATATTTTGATTGGGATCAACCTCCTTCGAGAAGGCCTCGATATCCCGGAGTGTGGTCTTGTGGCCATTCTGGATGCGGATAAAGAGGGGTATTTACGCTCCAAAACCTCCCTCATTCAAACGATTGGACGGGCAGCGCGTAACGTGGATGGCCGGGTGATTCTTTATGCGGATAAAATGACGCGCTCCATGGAAGAAGCTTTGGGTGAAACGAACCGTCGTCGCGAACGTCAGCAGGCTTATAACATTACCCATGGCATTACGCCGGAGACGATCAAACGCGGCATTACGGATATTCTGGGAAGCGTTTATGAAGCGGATCACTTGACAGTGCCCGTGTCAGATACCCCTCACCTGGTTGGAAAATCTTTGAAGACCCATATGGCCGATTTAGAGCGTCGCATGCACGATGCCGCCGCGAACCTTGAATTTGAAGAAGCCGCCCGTTTGCGTGATGAGATCCGCCGCCTGGAGTCACAAGAATTGGGGCTTGGGTAGAGTCGATAGATTGATTGCAATAAAGTCGTCATTGCGAGGAGCGAATGCGAGTCAGAGAGGTCAATACCAGCTTATTTCCGTTGAGGGTGAGTGGTTTCCCACCGAGAGGTAGTCTTTGATGCAGCAAGCCCCTCACCCCCCAATTCGCTAAGCTCATTGGGGACCTCTCCCACAAGGGGAGAGGTGATAATGCACGTATTACAACACAAAATGTTCTTTTTATCTGAGAAACAGGGCTGTACTTACCTCTCCCCTTGTGGGAGAGGCCGACGCGAAGCGTCGGGTGAGGGGTATTTCAAATAGGCATGAGCAATAAAAAAGAGGCAGGACTGAATCCTGCCTCTTTCGAGATTACGTTTCTAAACCAGAGTTTAGAAGGAAATCTTTGTACCCACGATAGCAAGAGTACCGGAGTTGTTTGCAATTGGTTTTACCCATGGCCTGCTAGAAATTGCAATAGCTTGTCTATCTCTGTCAACGGCTTCATCATTTGTTCTACTGCGGATATAATCAACTTCCGTGTAGAATTTCAAACCTTGCAACGGCGTTACATCCACGGTTGCGGAGTAGAAATCGCTCTGGGCTTTTTTCAGATTCCCCGTATTCCGCGTTGTCCGTTGGTAGGATGCAGCAAATTGGTAAGCGCCCATGGTATAACCTGCACCCAAATTGAAGGCTCTTCCGGCATCGCCATTATGCATCGACCCAAGATTGACGGAACCTGCAGCATTTGGAGTGCCATTTACTGTAAAGTTCTGAACTTGGGGGAGGTGAGACCTTCCATTGTCTAGATAACCCCCTCCAAAGCGGAAGTCACCATAACCGAGAATTGCTCCAAGCTGATAAGCTTTTGTATTTTTCATCGGGACGCGTCCTGAGCCCGGCACGCCATTAACAGTAACGCCTGCGTTGTTAAAGAAGTAAGACTTTGCCGTAATGCCAGCACCACTCAAGGTGATGTTCCATTTGCCCATTTCTTTTTTATAGGTAAGACCAATGGCAACGTTTCTCAAGTCAAAAGGCTGCGCACCTACTGTAGAAGTCCCACGAAATTCATACAATCCTCTGTTTCCAGGAACAGACGGAGTGCGGGTTGGTGTTAACGTATCTAACTTGCCGTCCCCTTGATGTGCTGTTGTTGGGGTGAAGGAAACACCAAGCTGGAACCCTTTAAAATCAGGGGAGTAGTAAACGAATTTTGTTGAGCTTCCCGTATCTCCAATGTTGTCGTTCCCGCGCATGACGCCAGCAGACATGTTGTAGACATTGTTATAGGCACCGTCAAAACCACCTGTACCGCCGATAATTTTACCAGCATCATAAATCATCGTGTCTTCTGGACCGACAACGTTACCAATTTGAAGTGTTCCAGCCCCTGACTTGAACTGAACGTAGCTTTGGTCAATGACGGACTCTGTATTTTTAATGGTCTCTAACGTGATTCGATACATGTACTCGATGCCAGAAGCAGATTTGCCCATCACGGTGAAGAACAAGTTAGACGCATCCACACCGATGTGTGCACCAGCGGGTGTTCTGCCGCCTTCACGACGTTGTTGGTTCACAAAATAGGTGTTCACAGCTGTGAATCCATCAATTTTGAGAGAGGGAGCGACCGCCCCTGTTGACATCGTTTCACCATAAGAAGCTGTGCCTACCAAAGCATATAATGCCAATGCACCCACTGCAGATTTTCCGACCAATTTTCTAACCATTTGTTATTCCTCCATTATTTAAGGGATTTGCGCAAAATCAACCTAAAAGTTTATATTCTACCTCCTATAAAAACCCGAAAATGGCGCTCCGATCAACCTCAAATATTTACAAATGGTAAATGACCAGGGGGTTGTGTCTTTGTGAACACACTTTGAAAAACTAGCGGGTAGTATATGCTTTCAGGAGAATATCGCGTAAAATCAACGCCGGATCTTGAGACGTTTTCTTCACACTTATTTCGGCGCGTAACGTTTGAAGAAATGCCCTTTTAAAAGGAGAAGGGCCAGCCCCCATGGATTTTCGCAAAATCTGCCCCAAAACACCGCGCAACAAATAGACCGCATTTGCTTTAGCATCCGCGCTATCAATCGCGCCTAAGAGCGACCCGGGAGGCGCGTTGGGCGCGCGCGCAGCCGATATCACCTCGTGATTATGCTTTTCAACCCACTTTTGAATTTCTTGGGCCTCAAGATTGGGAGTTTGCGCGAAATCAAAGCTGCTTTGTGTCATTCCGAAATTATCCAGTGAAACGGCGGTGAAAATAACGATTCTCATATATTATAATGAAGAATCATCAAAAATAAAATGGTGCCTGCAGCCGGACTCGAACCGGCACGCCTTTTGGGCGACAGATTTTAAGTCTGTTGTGTCTACCAAATTCCACCATGCAGGCCCCAGGGCAACTTTAATCATTTCCCGCTCACCTTTCAACAAAAACTATACAACGAGACAGATATATTGTGTTAGTTTATGCCTCGAGCGAGGAGGAGTGCCAGAGTGGTCGATCGGGGCGGTCTCGAAAACCGTTGTGCGCGCGAGCGTACCGTGGGTTCGAATCCCACCTCCTCCGCCATTTTATCTATGCAGCCCCCCAAGGGGGCTTCATAGATAAAAATAGAGAAAAGTGAAATCGAACCCACGGTAAACCAAAATTTGGGTTCGGGCCGACCAACGGGAGGCAACGCGCGTAAGCGCGGTAATCGCACCTCCTCCGCACCCCCAATTTTTCATAAAAACTTTTTATTAAACATTATCTGAGAAAATGAGTGAATGACCTAATAAATTGGAGATAATTATGAATAAGTCCCAAACCGTTATTATTATAGCCAGTGTTTTCTTAGCTTTCACATATGTCTCTTTTGCTGCTGATAAACCTCATATTATACTTGAGCCACACCCAAATACTGCAGTCAAAAGTTATATGAATTCACAAAAAGTGAACATGACTAACACCATTGTAGAGTATATAAAGGCGGTTAAACAGCTACCAGAATCTTGCCATGCACGGCAATTCCTTGAAAAAGCAAACCAGATTGATAAAATCCCAGGAAACAACCAAGACATAGCCTTGGTTCTAATACAATCCTTATCCTTGGACATAGATCAGTTGATAGATTCGCTTGGTCCTAATGATCCAAATCCAGTATTAAAAATGAAGGGTATAATGCTTGCAGCTACTGCATATGATAATCTTCTGGAAGGTCTTAAGGCCAGAGAGAAAATATTAGATAAGTTTAGCGGTTTCTAAAATTCATTATTATTTTTAAAATACGCTCTTTAAGTTTATGTGTTTCGATATTATTTCTGTAGAACTTTGGGGCAAGGAAAAGCCTCTCTGATTGCATTATCAACCCCTGTTATAGCATTTTCATGGAGTTTTTCAGGGTGATTATCTGACCACTTTAGAAATATCTTTCGTAGTTGGTCCACTGTTACTCCTTCTGGCGTACAATCAGGGAGTTTATTGTTGGCTATAACTTCGATATTCAAATTCTCTGGTAACTAGTGAGCCCATTAAAAACCCTATACACTTACTTCCCCGGAAACCTTTTCCAAAAGGTTCTACTGGATTATCAGATGAGTATTTGCAAATCTCTGTGAGTTTCTGATTTGAAAGTGATTCTTTTGAAACAAAAACATAGGATGAAAATCCTGATTGCCGATTTGATTGAGGACATGGGAATGCCTCTATGAGTGATGAGGTAAATCCATAGAAGGAAGTTTCATGAAGATCTTTAGGATGATTTTCGATCCATTGTAAGAATACCTTACGTATCTGTTCTAGTGTTGTTTTCTGAGGAATACAAAATATGGGTGTTTCCACAATGCCCTGAACAAACGTCACAGATTCCAATATCGCAATTAAAAACCCATTTGTCATAGAATGTTCCCGCAGCGCCTCAACCTTCTGTTCTAGAAAATTTCTTAAAGCCTTGATTTGTCAATAGAGGGGATGGTGCTTCCGTTCCTTCAATTATAAATGTCATAGAAATAAACACACATACCTTTACGAAATATCTACAAATCATGTTCAAACCCCACAAAACTATTATATTTCTATTATTTTACAATCAATTGACTAAATAAGGGTTAAAACAGCCAATATTGCTCATAGATTTAAAGAAATCTTAAGCTATCTCCTCATATGATTAAGGTTGCAACTTTATTTTATTTAAGTAAAAAAGGGGACTTATCATGCATAAATCATTGGGATATCTCGCAGCTCTAGGTTCTGTTCTCTTCATTGATTCTGCTCATGCTAATTGTGCAACGTCGTGTGAAAGCGCCTTATCAACGACAACTATAAAAAAAATAACCGAGGCTCATCGTGGATCAACAGTGGAATGGAAAGGTCAACAATGGAATGTAGAAGATCCGACTGGCTTTCCTACTCTTCCAACAAGAAATCGACTTTTTCTTGGAGAAAATAAGAATGATAGACTTGTATGTTACTACGATGTTTCTTATAAGGAAAAACGTGAAGCATTAAGACTTGCAATATCGATTAAATTCTGTGAGGATTCAAAAGAAATTGCCGGTCATCCACCCTTAGCGATTGAAGCAGCTCCTCCACCTAAAGGCCTACCCCAAATTACTGGGGGTAAATGATTGAGTCAAGATAAAACACTAAACTACCCTGCAGATTTAATAAAAGAAATGACAGATGAAAACATTAACAACCTTTTGATTGGTAATGGATTTTGTTTGTCTCATCCTGATTTAAAGGACTGTTTTGAGTGGGACATGGAAAAAGCTCTCATCCCATTTTGGAAAGATATGGTTCCAACTGATTTCGAAGACTGTCCCGAAAAAGATTTGAATACTATACGAATCAATATCACAAAGAGAATTTTGCAATATTATATTGATAACTTAAAAGAAAAATTATCACTCGAATCTGAAAATCTCTATGATCTGCGTTACAGTTATCAATCGCAAATAAAATATAAGTGCTCTGATTTTTTAAATGCACCTACTCTGAAAAGTGGTAATATATTCACCCTAAACTATGATCCACTTTTGTATTTTGAAATCTTGGAAGTCCTTGAGAATTTATCAGCTGACTACTTTGATGGTTTTATTGGTAAAAATAATGGATTTTTAGACCAGAATTACATTGCTTGCAACTTGTGCAGAGAAAGCAAGTCAAGTTCTTCTAACATTAAGGTACACTACCTCCACGGATCTTGGTTCATTCAAGCTAATGCAGAGGAAAAATTAAGAAAATTAAGTTTTAGAAAGGGCAGTGACGATACCATTGACTCACTCTTTGAGAATGAACGGAGGCCCTTTTTAATCCTTGAAGATAGGTGGCAAACCAAAGAAGCTATTCTTAGTGCTGATCCATATCTAAAATTCTGTCATGATCAGTTAAAAACAATAGAGGGTAATTTACTTATATTTGGATGTTCATTTAAAAACGATGAACATATTCTTAGGGCTATAAAAGGTAACTCATCTTTAAAAAAAATCTTTGTAACATATATAATTGATAAGGACAAAGATAACCTAGCAGGAAAGTTTAATGGATCGAGCAAAAATATTCAATTTTTACAAATTAGTGAAAATGTAATTTGGAAACTACCGCAAATACCTTTGGCATTTTAGCTGTTTCACCCCCCCCACACAAACACTCTCCCGCCCCACTATGAACGTAACCTCCCTCTAAACCCTCCTCCACGATCTCATCTGAACAGATCTAAAATCAGGGTCATAAAAACAACCGTGAGGATAATTTGAACGATCATCACGCGATTAAATGCCCCCCAATAACTTCTCAACCGTTTAGGGTTTTCAACCTTTATAGAAGCATCAAGGGATTGAAGTTCTTCATAGAAATTTTCAAACTCCCGGTAATATTGCTCGAAGGGCTGATCATCTGAAAATGACATGGTAAGGAGATAATACAACTGAGGATTTTGTTGAAATTTATGCGCTTCACTTAAAGCATCTTTCACGATAGCTTTGGCTAATTTTAAATTTCCCACTTGCTTAAAATAAGCAGCGTGATGCGCTAAAAGAATGGCGTTAAGATGGGGGGGCCGAATGCCGCCTAAAAGATTGGTGAAAAGAGACTGTAGAGACTTAAACACACCCCAGGGGAATTGGCCCCACCACCCAAATAGCCAGGTTGTTATACTGGCTTTTAAAGAAACGATAGAAGCGCATTTTAAACAGAAGGTGCCCTCAACGCGCTGTTGCTCGCTAAAGGTTAGAAAGCTTCGAACGACATAAAAAATAAGATAGCGGGGTTGTGCGGAAATAGCGCCACAGTTCGTACATTTGATAGGAGCATCTTTCGGAATGGCATCAGATTGACGGGTTTGATAGGTTTGAGACTGACTTGAATGGGGGTGTGACCTTCGCGTTTGATGACTATAGGAAGAATGGGAAGAGCTCGATTGGAGCGAATCATACTGAGCTCTTAATTTCGGATCTTTCAAAACATTAAAGGCTTCTTGCAAGAGTTGAAAACTGCGCGTGGTATCTTTGTTACGATTTTTATCCGGATGAAGTTCTTTGGCCTTGAGACGATACGCCTTCTTAATCTCAACAGATGAGGCAGAAGGCGATACTCCTAAAATCTCATAATACTTCTTGCTATCATTTTTTTTCATGGCACATTCTCGACTCATTTACTGAGTTTTCTTAAGGAACTCATTTGGAATTGTTCATTTTATACAGGATGTCTGGCCTTCGCGCAAATGACGTGTCTTGTAAGCTGTAGGAGGCAGATATTTCTAATTAAGCACATAACCCAACGAATCTTCAACACACCCTCCCCAATATATATGTTGACTTCCTCATGAATTAGGCGGTTATATGATTGGTTCCTCTTCATTAATAAACAAGTCAATTTTCAGGGAACACAATAGACCACAAACTTTTACTTTACAGATTGGATAAATATCATGATTCATCATAATACATTTACAAAGCGAACCCCCCTCACCCATTCAAACCATAATTTAAAATCCAATAATTCCAAAGCCTCCCTCTTGAAGCGTCCTTTAGCGTTGTTGAGTGTTGCAGTTTTGGTATCTGCTTGCGCTGCTTTTTCGGGTCGGGAAACCGCCGGGGAATATGTGGACGATGCCTCCATTACAACCTCTGTCAAAAGCAACATTCTTCAAGATTCTTCCTTAAAAATGTTCCAAATTCATGTTGAGACATTCAAGAATCAAGTTCAATTAAGTGGTTTTGTTGATTCTGCTGCCGAAATAAGCCGTGCAGGACAGATTGCAAAAAGTGTAGATGGCGTTCAAGGCGTAAAGAATAACTTAGTGTTACGCAAAAAAGGCCACACCGTAAAGTAGAGCCTTTATATAGGCCCTTCTGAATCACCTTCTCCCCTTGCTCAATGGTAAGGGGAGAAGGGGGGTGCGGACTAACTTAGGCTACAAACATACCCACTTCCTTGCAAATGTCCCCTTTGCATATGAATTTTACGGTTTCTTATCTATTATGAGAGTAGAATTTAGATGCAGCTTAAGACAAATGGGGCGAGGAAAATGTTTAACCTTTTGAATAAATTTAAAAATTATGTGACTCGCCATCCAAAAGATGTCTTGCTCATTCTGGCAAGTATAACGATCGTCGGTGGCGGTCTGTTTTACTATTTTAAAACATCGAATGCGAATGTCTGGGAAATTAAGATGCAAGATGACGCCATTAAAATAACCATTCCTGAGAATTTGCTTCCGCCCCGTCAACAATAATTCCCCGGCATCGATACATTTCCCCCTCACCCATTACCCCGTGCGCATGCATGTCGCGAGGCGCACGGCTCTTTGCCCCACCTCATTGGCCCACTCGCTATTCAACATGGCATCGGCCGCCCCGTTCCAATCTTGCGCTTCTATGGCGCTCCACATCTCTTTAAATTCCATGACGCCGCTACGGCCCATATTAAATGTCATTTCGATGAGGACACGCTGGCGAATATCAGATAACTGAGGAAAATATTGGACAGAAGCCAACTCTGTTTCTACCCGTTGAATATCATTATTTAACAGATAAAGCGCCTCCGCCTCAGTGATGCCTTCATCATCCAAATTGCGCCCCACACCAATGGTTAGTTTTCCAACAGAATCCCGATAGGGTTTCAATTTGAGTCCCTCATCGTTGATCAAATCTTGTTTCAAGATGTCATTATCCATTTTTTAATCTCCCTTAAAAATTGAATTTCTTTACCCATCCAACAGCTGCGCAATTTGCGTCAATTCACTTTGAGAATTTTGGATGAGATTCTTGGCATATAATTCCAAAGCCTTGATATTTAACGGGCTCACGTCATCGAAGGCCGTGTGTTGTGCATCGAGCGTCACTTGGAATCGGTGGTAATCTTTTTTGCCATCATCGCCTTTGAAAACTTCTTCCATTTGATAATCGACAACTTCATTGGTTGCATTCATCAACACGGAAACAATATCCGGTGCCCACTCCAACTTGCCGCCAGATTTGATTACCTTCCCCTCAAATGACAATTTTCCAGGAGCCACGGGATTGTTCGTTCCTGTGCCAATCGAAACCACCAGAAAATCATTGTCTCGGCCAAACAATTTAAGCGCATGCACGCATGCGGACATCGTGGGATTATTGACAGCCACACCGCCATCAATCAATGTATGATGTTTTTGCAAAGCAATATCTCGAACGTGGGCGGGCCTAAAGAAGGTCGGTGCCGCACTCGTCGCCCGGGCAACGTCCGTGAAGAAATAATCTCGAGATAAATCGCGCTTTGCTTTGTCGCTTTTGAAAAAGATGGTGTCGTCCTGACTGATATCGTAGGAAGGAATAATAATATTGGTGAGCGCATCCCGCAAACGGCAGTCCCCAAAAAATTTCTGGAGGGTCAATTCCAAGTTGGCGGATGAATATTTTTCCCCAATCCACCCATTCAAACTGGTCAAATATTTCCCCCACGATTGGTGAAAAACCGTAGCTCCTAGATTCTGATACAAGGTCACCACATCGGCCGTTCGATATTTTGGCTTATGTTGAGAGTCAGGGGTGTTCAAAAGAAGCACAATGATCCCACCCGTAGAAGTCCCCGACATCAAATCAAAACATTCCGATAAATGGCTTTTACGTGTCAATTTCTTCTCAATTTCTTGTAAAATGAGCGCAGGGATAATGCCCCGAATCCCGCCCCCATCAAGGGAAAGAATTTTAATAAGCCTTCTCTTGGGCGCCTTTGGTGCCTTCTTCTTGGGTGTCTTTGCCATCGATCTCTCCTTAAACATCTTCCAAATGGGGCGTTTATGTATACCTCAAGTTTACGCCAAAAAGATAAATAGGATATTAAGAAGGCACGTCGAACGGGCCCTTTTGCTTGCGTCTTGTCTCCACCTTCTATCTCATTTACTATGGCCCTTAGATCTTCACTAAACTTGTTTTAAAAAGAAACTTGTCCTATGAAAAAAAACCACATCATTCTGATTGTCCTTGGAACGCTCCTGGCTCTTCTCTTCGGCTACCTGATCTGGCGCTTTCCCCACGTTATGGAGTCGGAAGATCACTTTGGACATTTTTTCTACTCGATCCTTCTTCTATGCCTTCTGGTGCCTTCCTTTTTTTTACATCGGGAATTTCCCCATGCGCTGAAATCCGCCGCCGCTTGGGTTGGCATTTTCTTGGTTTTGTTCGTCGGCTATAGTTATCACGAGGATTTGGGGAGTGTTTGGGAGCGTCTGAAGAGCAACCTCTTGCCCTTTGCTGGCACACAACACAGCGATGGATCCATCACCTTCACCCGCGCGGAAGGGGGACACTTTTATGTGGAAGCGCTTGTGAATGGCACCCCCATACACTTTATGGTGGATACGGGGGCCACGCGCATCGCGTTGACGCAAGAAGACGCCAAGCGGGCAGGATTTGATGTGGATAATTTACCCTACTCCGAGCTCATTCACACGGCCAATGGCGACACCATGGCGGCCCCCGTTTATCTCAATGAATTTAAGATTGGGCCGATCGTCATGACCGATCTTTCGGCTTCCGTGAATAAGAATCTTTCTACACACTCCTTGCTGGGCATGAATTTCTTGAAGAAACTCAAAGGCTTTAAGATCGAGGGCAACCGCTTGACCTTTGAAATTCCTCAGTCTTGATGGGTTGATAAGTAACATAATTCCACCCCTGTCATCCTGGCACTTAGATTTTGTTCGTCTTTTTCGAAGAAAACAATCACGTCCTTGCGAGGACGGCGAAGGGAGCGAAACAGGACGCGGCAATCCATGTATTCAAAATCCTTCAAACAACCATGACGTTGAAATCGTCAAATACATGGATTGCCGCGTCGCTAGCGCCCCTCGCAATGACAGAATGCTTTTGATCATAAAATCTATTCTGCAATCACCCCCCCATCTTAACGAATTCTTAAACCTTCTTGGCCGACTCTAGACTCAAAGACTGTCGGTGAGGAGCTTCCATGAAACGCGTCAAAAAACTGAAAATACCGTCTTCGGTTTTGTTTATCGTCCTGATCATGATTGGCTTTGGAGCTGGATATGGCGCCCACGAATATGGAGATACTCCGCAAGTCGCCCCGCTGTTAGACAATTCAATTTCCGTGTGTTTTACCCCCAACAAACAGTGCCAATCTCAAATTTTAGGACAAATTGAAAAAGCAAAGAAATCGATCTTTGTTCAAGCTTATTCTTTTACGGATAAGGACATTGCGAGTGCGCTTGTAAACGCGGCGCGGCGCGGTGTTGCAGTCAAGGTTTTGTTGGATCGAAGCAACCGAAAAGATGATCGCTCCGCCAAAGATATTCTCGAGGGAAACCACTTACCGTTGCGGTTTGATGCGCCCAGTGGTATTGCCCACAACAAGATCATTATTATTGATGAAGCTACGATCATCAGCGGAAGTTATAATTTTTCAGCCGCCGCCTATAAGCGCAATACAGAGAATCTCCTCGTGATCACGAACCCTTCCCTTGCCCATCAATATATCCAAAATTGGCAGGCACGGTGGCAGGTTTCGGAGTAGAGATTTTTCGCAGAATTAATCTTAGACATTAATTCATCTTACTCCCAATATTATAAACAACATCCAACATTTTCCAAAGATTTCCTAAAAATTTTCGATCAAAACCATCAAATGTTTGTCCATGATTCCTGTGGGTGCCGCACGTTCCGTTTCGTTTCGTAATCCGATTGACCGCGCTTATATAAAACCCAGATTTTGTTTTGAAAATCTGTATCTGACTCATAAAAAAAGGATCCGAAAACAGTCTTTCAAGATCGCTGTGATCTACACTTTTGTCTTTGATTTTGTCGAGAATACGGAAAGATGTATCCGTAAGCTTAGATTCACCTTCCTCTTCTTGATTATGAAGATCGATCCCCTTGGCCAATCTAACAAGCTGAGCTCCTTTCTTGCGAATAACCGGTAAGGGCTCGGACAACTCCTCCTGGATTTCTACGTCTGAAAACGTATCCGTCTCCTCTTCAGCTACTTCTGACAAAACATGAATGGGCTCTCTTTTCCCCATGATAGCGTAAATCGTTCTAATGGTTCGTGATGCAACCAGTTTTGGAGATTCAAGTTTTCCGGGCGTGGTTATTGCTTGATCTCTTAAAGCGTCAATTTCTGTATCCGTCATGTCATCAACGTGATCCCCTTTATCCCCATCCCCTCCCGATTCATGGAGTTTTCTCAAAGCGAGGTCTTCGAGGTCTCTTGTCACTGAAGGATCTGTCTGTCGCGCTATTTCAAACCAATGTTCTGCTTTAATGAGATCATCAAATTCAAACAGATATACTTTGCATAAGGCCATCATCGCTGGAGCATATCCTTTATGAGCTGCCATCGTGAAATGAGAAACGGCCTGGTGTATAGACTTCCGATCTTTGAGTCCCATCAAAGTAACGCCCGCATTATAACAACACGTTATATCACCAAGGGCGGCACCCTTTTTGAAATAACTTAAAGCCTTATTTACATCAGGCTCCTGGCCATTAAACCCCTTTAACCAAACAATTCCTGCCATTCCCATTGAACGGACATCCTTTTGAGCTGCTCCCTCTTCAAAATACTTTAAGGCGGATCTTGTAGCTGAAAATTGTAAAAGACTTACACCAGCGTGGTGCATCGACAGAGAATCACCAAGAGCCGCAGATCTTTTGTAACAGTCTAATGCAGCAGCTTCATCCGGTTCCTGACCTTCAAACCCTTTTGAGAGCATGCACCCCTTATTACAAATCGCTTTGACATGGCTTGCTTGCGCCGCATTGGTGAAAAGTCGGAAGGCTTCTTTTAAATCGGGAGATTGCCCCTCAAATCCATCCCTCA
The DNA here is from genome assembly GCA_019746225.1 of Alphaproteobacteria bacterium. NCBI lineage: Bacteria > Pseudomonadati > Pseudomonadota > Alphaproteobacteria > Alphaproteobacteria bacterium. Next base: position 114,089 of record JAIESE010000013.1, read on the forward strand.
ATAAACATGCCGCATTGTAAGTGGCTTCCAAATGTCCATACTCAGCAGCAATTCTAAGATATTTCAAAGCAGCTTTTAAGTCTCCTTTCACTTTGTGAGATCCAAGTAATAAATCACCTGCATGGTAATGGGCGTCTCTATACACCTCAGAACCTGCTTCTGCATGCGCGGCCGCTCGTTTGAAATAATCCAAAGCTTGATCATCATCCTCAACAAAACCAAATAGGAGCATGGCATAGTGAAGCATGGCCTGAAGATGTCCATGATCCGCTGCTTGCCGAAGATAATTTAAGGCTTTTGCCCAAAGTTTTTGAATGTTTGGTTCTTTTAATTTCCGTCTAAATTCCCCATCCTCAAAATCATTGCCACTGATGGTTTTGAAAATCATCAAACCGGTATCAAACATCGCTTCTACATGACCATTTTCGGCTGCTTGTTCAAAATAAACCAAAGCTGCTTTATGATCTGGCTTGCGTCGTTTAAATCCCTTTAAGAGATTAAGGCCAGCATGGTACATCCCCTCTCTACTTCCCCTAGACGCCGCTTTTTTGAAATACTCTAGAGCCCTATTCCCATCAGGTTCTAGACCCTCACAGCCATTGCTACAAATCACAGCGACGTTCATTATGGAATCGACATCCCCTCCTGCAGCAGCCTGTTCGAATAACCCCAAGGCTCTTATCTTATTTACTGCTTGACCATAAGTACCTTTCACAAGTGCAAATCCTGCATTAAAAGCGGAATCCACATGACCTTGAGCGGCAGCCATGAGAATATAATGGAAAGCTTCCTGTTCATTAGGCTCTCGGCCTTTAAACCCAGTTTTCAGAGCATGTGCGGCTTGAAGCATCGCAGGAACATTTTTGAGCCGTGCTGCTTTGATATAACATTGCAGCGCTTCTTCTTCATTGGGCTCTAATCCCCCATAACCAGAGATATAGATGGCCGCCGCATTCATATAAGCTTCAGCATCCCCCCGTTCTCCCGCCATTAAGTAGTATTTCAAAGCCATTGCAAAATTGGGCTCTTGACCTTTAAACCCGGTATGAAAGAGACACCCTACATTAAATAGAGATCCGACATCTCCATGACGAACTGCCTCGAGGAGTAAATCCAACGCTTGTTTGTCATCTGGTTCATGACCGTCAAAGCACTTGCGCGCAACGGTTGCCCCATTGACCATCGCTTTGACATGCCCAGCTCTAGCTGCCGCTAAAAAGTATTCGAGAGCTTTTGCGTAATTTGGCTTTTGATCATCATATCCTTCTAAATGGATGCATCCCACATTAAACATGCCACCAGCATCTCCAAGGGCGGCTGCACGTTCAAATAAACGTAAGGCTGCCCTTTTATCCGGTGGATGGTCTTTATAACCGTCTCGAATAATACACCCTGCATTAAAAATTGAATGGACATCCTGGAATGCTGCTGCTCTATTAAATTGCTGTAAGGCTGCATGACGGTCTTGCTCGATGCCAATGCCGCCATCCATCAGGAGACAACCCGCATGGTACATTGCCGATATAATTCCAAGATCTGCAGCATCCAAATAATGCCTCAACCCTTCTGCAGGATTGGGTGGCAGACCACTACCACCGTCGGTGAGTAAGGTTGCCAGTTTAGATAGGGCTATTGGATCACGTTGTAACGCGCCTGCTCTATAATAGAGAAGCGCCTGTTTTCCATCTGGCTCTTGTCCTTCAAATCCCTTAAGACAGAAATCCCCCATGCGGCACATGGAAAATACATCGCCCAGTTCGGCCCCTCTCCTTGCGAATTCTAATGTTTTGGGCACATGTTGGCCCTGAGCTGAAGATTCGAGCATACTCCATAAACAACGCGTGGCTTTAAAGTGACCGAGTCGTGCTGCATGCTCAAAGTAAACAAGAGCCATTGCATTGTTCTGGCCCCTCACATAAGTACAAGCAATCTCAAAGAGGTCGTCTTTGTCTCCTTGCAACGTTGCAATTTCTTTCTCCAGATCCTTGTAGAGACCGATGCCATTTTTTAGGAGAAAACCATTTAAGTCGCTTAAGGCAACGCTGTACTTCTTGCCCCGCCATTCCTCATAAAACGCCTGAATCTGCTGTTTGGGGGTAGGGGGTAGTTTCACAAGAAAAAAGGGATAATTCCGTTTAGAATAACCGGCCGCAACATATTTTTTGGCAGGCTCATATCCTCGACTCGCGGCTAAGTAATGCCAAGATGTAAAAGGATTTGTGTCGGTCTTTTCACGCTCTCCCCTTTCAAAATAAGCCCAGGGTAACTGGAGTTCAACTCCAAAATCTATGAGCTGAGCCAGAATGCCATTTCTATCCTGGTTCGCCGTAATATCAAGCTTTGAAAAGGGTTTGGTCAAGAATCCATAGAGTCTTCCAACCGATTCAGGAGCGCGGTTTTGAATGGCATCATATTGATAAGCACTTAAAAATAATTCAGAGGATATTTCATCATTAAAAAGAGCACTATTGATCACCTTGTGATTCAACAACATCGGAGAGAATGGATATTTTCTTTCAAAAAACTTCTGAGCTTTTGTGAGAACGGAAGCATCAATAGGTGTGGATTCATTCTCAGCACCTAAAATGGATAAACCAAATAGTGTAAATAACATTACCGCAAGAGAAAAAGTACGTAGCATCAAATATTAAATTCCCATTTAAATTGTCACCCTTAAGGGAGGGAATGACGTTTCCCCTTAAGCAACTTTGGGAACGTACCACTTATGCGTCTCGGTACGCGACAAAGCCTCCACGCCATGGGCGTCAATAAACGTGACAACCGCCCACCGGGCATAGGGTTTGCCAATCTGTGACTTATCGACTTGAATGACATCATGCCATCCGGGTGAGAATTTATCCGTGGTCATCACTTTTTGATAATTGCTCGACAGCATAAAAATGGCCGTGCCGGATTGATGCTCCACGGGCGTCAGATTTTCAGGGCAACTGCCAATGCGAAGCCCGGGACAACTTTCCGCAATCGCAAGCGTAAACGAACCTGCATCAAAATGCGGTTTAGCCAGAAACTCACCCGAATTTTGCCACTTATACCTCAAAAACCGTAATTGAACATGAACATCTTTTGTATCAAAAACTTTGTCACAGATTCCCGGAAAATCTGGCTCAAAAGTTTGAAGGATATCTTTTACTGTTTTGTATGCGGCCTCCCAAATGGGTTTTGCTTTCATCATAAAATCCATGACAACCGGATGCTTTTCGAGAAAATCACCATACCTTTCGAACAATGCGGGATTAAAATGGAAAAATTCCTTATCGTCATTATATATATGGTCACTCGCGTCACGATGCACATACCCCACATCTCCCCGACGATGGAGAGGGGAGATGGAAAACTGAATATGCTCCTTCACCGAATCGGGCTCTTCCAAAAATTTAAAAAAAGCCTCAACGGCGGATTCAATCGTTGGTCGTTCAATGGGAAAGGGCACTGTCGCATAAGATTTCTCTGCCAAGGACTTTTGAAGATTTTCGAAGGTGAGATCGTCATTCTTTTTCATTTGCGCTTTCCTTATTCATATCCAACACCTGATTTAATGAGATGCTTATTGCATATCATAGGACTACGGAAATATAAAGATGGCCAATAAACTCTATAATAGTCCATGTCAGTTTACCCATTTATAAGGATTTTGCAATAAGCATACCTCAAAGCCAATTGAGGTCATCACCACTCCGGGACTAAAATAGCACCCTACGCACTTCACGAATTTTCTTAGTGGGTGAGAGAACACCTCTTAGGGTATGGATGAAATATTTTTTATTGCCAAAATCATGCTCTAAACTATACAAACAATGAAACTAGCGTATTTTTACGGTATTGCATAATATAAATATCTTGTTATTATAAAAAACTTCAAACGTTTTCAGTTGTTTTTGCTATTAGAAAAGCTCATTTAGCAAGCATGCTAAATATTATATATATTGATGCGCCACAATGCAAAACCAATTTATAATTTAATTTTTATATTTAAAAAATAAGGCAAATATTTAAAATGAAGTTTAAAAATTTAATAATTAACATAATTATACCATATATTTCTCTTTTTATTATGATATTAATATCCCGTTTTATGATGGGCAATACGTCAATAGGGGTATTTATTGGATTTATTGGATGGTTAATCTTCTTGGCAGGGTATTGGTGGATCAGTTGTGTGTCAGCGACCTGGAGAAATGAGAAAGGACATTTTTTACATTATTGTACCAGAAAGGATGAATTAACATCGATCAAAATTTTTGAAAATGAGGACCCAAAGAAAGCAAAAATTATTGAAAGCAGCTATGCCCTCGTCGCCGCAATTAGAGTCAACAAGGAACAAACTCCGAAGCTAAAAGATAGCAAGTTTGGCGGCGTACCATATTGGCCTAAAGGCAAAGAATACCCAGTAACATCAGGGGGAAAAAGATTAGGCATGCTTGCCCAAATTAACTGCAAAGATGTGCCAAAAGAATTAGGCTGGCCAAAGCGGGGGATTGTTCAGTTCTTCCTGAATGATGATGAGGATCATGATTCCTTTCATCCCTTAAATAAAAATCGCTCCCGCGTCATATACCATGAAGACACCAAGTTAGATTCAATAGAATTGAGCGTGGAGCAAGAGCCCATTTACTGGGGAAAAAACTACCCATTCAATTTTTCTCAACCCATGAAAATTGACTTCATGCTTGGTCATATGTTGCCCGTTCATCCTTCGGCAGATGTACTTTTAAACCCAATGCTAGCAGATCTTCTTGGGGCCACTGACTTTAGATATGACACAAAAAATCCAGACCTTACATCCTCCTACTGGATCTATTGGGATCTCAAATGGCATGAATCATTTCCTAATTTCCCTAAACACTATATTGGGGGTTTTCCCGCAACAGACTATATTGCTGGGATGAGATTTGAGAATTACCCTCGTTATTCTAATCTTCTGCTTCAGATAAGTTCGGAGGGAAAAAAGGATGGGATCGGCTGGGTTGACGGAGGCCAGGGACAGTTTTTTACTTCTTCTCAAAAGCTAAAAGATAAAGATTTTACAGACGTCTGCTTTGCGGATTATTTTTCGCATTTCTAATCAATCTTAAATCTTGATACTCATGATGAGCCCGGTACAAATTCACCCGTACAAATTGAGTATTAACGCAATCCACGGCTTGGGTGAGCTGAATAGATTTGGGATCTTCCATGGGCAACATGGGCAACATGAAAAACAAATCAAGCTGAACTTGCTGATCCCGTGGCAACAGATCAAACACCATGACCCCTGCTTTATGGTACGCAAAGCCGAGCTTAAATATACTCTCAAATGCTTTCGTTGTGGCTTTAATCAGACTCAAATCATCATCAACGGGACAAGGCAAAATAAGGGTTACATTTCCTTATTTAAATTCACTGCCTGATTTAATGAGATGCTTATTGCATATCATAGGACCACGGAAATATAAAGATGGCCTTAAAGCATTAAAAAGTTTGTATACCACCAGTATCATTTTAAGTCAGATCTGACGAGGTCCTGTTTCCTCACAATCTTTAAGAGTTTTTTCGACAAACTTGAGTTTTTCTTATATTACTCCGACAACAAAACAGATGATGCTTGAACCTTCCCTCGGGGGAAGGGAAGAGTATGACTGAATAAATGCTATAATTCAACATGTTACGTCATTGCATGACCAGAATACATGGTAATTCACCGTGCTGCTCCGGTTTTCTGAGAAAAGTACGGATCACTAAGGACTCTTGAGGTATTGAATAAAGTAGCTGCAACAATCTCAGAATCCTTACCTTCCCCCCCCTACCGCGCATACGCCTTGGGGAGATCCTGCCAGCAGGTGGTGTAAGCGGGTGAGACATTGCGTTTCTGGTCCCGCCATCGCAAGCGCTTTCCGCAGGCGGCCGAAAAAAGTGTCCCCCGTCCAAATTGAGTATTCACACGATCCACGGCTTGGGTGAGTTGAATAGATTTTGGGTCTTCCATGGGCAGCATGGAGAAAAGATCAAGCTGAATTTGCTGATCCCGGGGCAATAGATCAAGCGCCATGACCCCTGCTTTATGGTACGCAAAACCGGGCTTGAAGATGCTCTCAAACGCCTTCGTTGTGGCTTTAATCAGGCTCAAATCATCATCAACGGGACAGGGCAAAATAAGGGTTGCGTGATTTCGATATTGGGGCTGATTTTTGCGAAAAAAATTCGTGCGAATCTCCACCAAAACACTGCGCGTCTTTAAGCCATTGATGCGCAACTTTTGGGCCAATCGGGTGGCATAGGTCGCAACCGCCGCTCGAACATCTTCTTCCTTGACCATGGGCACGGCAAAGCTACGGGATACTTGGATTGATTTTTTAGGATCCTGAATGTCCTCGACCTCAAGGCAAGACAGCCCATTCAGTTCATGAATGAGACGCTCCCCCACAACCGTAAAGGTGCGCCGCATCCAACGAGGATCGATTTCCTTCAACTGCAGCCCTGTATAAATACCATAAGCCTGCAGGCGCTCCGTGATGCGACGTCCAATGCCCCAAATGTCCTCAATCTTGATGGCCTTTAGCGCCCCATTCACACGCGCGTCCGTATCCAAAACACACACGGACCGATACGCCCCCACCCGCTTAGCAAAGTAGTTAGCCACCTTCGCCAAGGTCTTTGTCTTAGCAATGCCGATGGACGTGGGAAGTCCCAAAGATTGATAGATCTGATTCCTCAAATGATGCGCCCTTTCCTCTATGCTCACCACACCTGAAAAGTCGATAAATGCTTCATCAATGGAATAGACTTCGAGGCGCGGAACATGAGATTCAATCAGCGTCATCATGCGCGCGGACATATCCCCATAAAGGGAAAAGTTTGACGAAAAAACGGCAACGTGATTTTTAAGGAGAATATCTTTGATTTTGAAATATGGCGCGCCCATGGGGATACCGAGTGCCTTGACCTCTGCGGATCGGGCAATGATGCAGCCATCGTTATTCGACAGAACCGCAACGGGACGCCCCACAAGATCGGGGCGAAAGACCCGCTCGCACGAAGCAAAAAAATTATTGCCATCGAGAAGACCAATCATGATGACCCCTTAAATTCATGAATCACGGATGTGACGACGCCCCAAATCTGAAACGCCATTTCTTCTGTGATGACAAGGGGCGGGTAATTTGGATTTTCAGGCAGGAGGGTTATAATTTCCCCCTTCATATGAAGACGCTTTACGGTAAGCTCCCCATTGACAACTGCAATCACAATGGCACCGCTTTTCGCTTCCACGGAACGATCCACCACCAAAATATCATTGTTGTGAATACCGGCCTGAATCATGGAATCGCCAGATGTTCTGACAAAAAAAGTAGCGGCAGGATGCTGAATCAAGTGCTGGTTTAAATCCAAAGCCATTTCTAAAAAATCATCAGCGGGCGACGGAAATCCGGCCGACACCCGGCTCGCGTAAAAGGGAAGATTGAGATTGCTTGGCTTTGAGATACGAATGTCTTGCAAAGTGGCAGAATCAAGGGTAAAAGATGGCTCTGCCTTTCCCTCTTTCCAGGTGCGAATAATGTGATCAAGACTGGGGACAAGAGAGGCCGGAATACGCTTCGCAACCGTCTTTTCCCCATACACACCGGAGTTCGCCTTGCGCCCCGCTCCGGGTCGTGCTCCCCCTCTTGAATCCTTGTTAGACATCTTCATAAATCCTGCTTGATTGAAACTTGTACAACAATCATAACAACAAAAATTTGAAGATGTCTAATAAAACAATTTGAGGAAAATTTTCCCTCCTTAAATTTAAGGGACACGCTCCTCGAGCTCCAGAGGGAGAGGCCAGGAAATAGCGAAAATCTCATAAATCGAAACACTTGGCGCATTTCATCTTGTCATCTTCCCCCACCTCGTGGCATAAAGAGAAAACATTTGGATATGACTTTAGTAGCCAATGCTGGAAAACATCCTAAAAATTACCCAATAATAGTGGAGTTTTGCAATCGTGTTGAAAATAATAGAAAAAAAAATTATCTTTGCCCTCTCTTCAACCCTGATCCTTCTGTCAGGATGCGGCGGTGATTTATCTGCAAAAGAAGGTCAATCAGTTCCCATGGGACGCGATGAAACGCGAAAGAAAAATTTCGGCAACTTGTTTGGAGATGACTTCCTGGCCTTTGGTGGACCGAAAAAAGGAAGCTCAACGGGCATGCCGTCTGCAACCGTAAACCCTTTCATTTGGCGCGCATCCCTGGATACCCTGTCCTTTATGCCACTGTCCTCAGCGGATGCTGTTGGTGGTGTCATCGTAACCGATTGGTTCACGGCCCAAAAGACACCACAGGAAAGAATAAAAGTTACCGTTTATGTTACAAATCCACAATTGCGAGCAGATGCCATAAAGGTTACCATTTATAAACAAGCCTATAAGAGTGGAACCTGGGTAAGTGCGCCAGCTGATGCTAATTCAGCGACAGAAATGGAAAATATTATTCTGTCCAAGGCACGGCAACTACGGGTAAAACACTTAGAAGCGAATAAGTAACTTTGAGATATTACGAGCATGACAGCCTATCCCTTTAAAGAGTTTGAGCATAAATGGCAAAAGGCATGGGGCGATGCAAAGGCGTTTGAAGTTAAAGAAGATTCGTCAAAACCAAAATCCTATATCCTAGAAATGTTTCCCTACCCCTCTGGGCGTGTCCACATGGGGCATGTGCGAAACTATGCCATTGGAGATGCGATTGCCCGATACAAGCGCGCCCAAGGGTATGCGGTTCTTCATCCCATGGGATGGGATGCGTTTGGCTTACCCGCCGAAAACGCAGCGGCCGAACATCAAATTGACCCAGCCGTGTGGACCGTTGACAACATCAAGACCATGAAGGAACAGCTTCAGTCTTTGGGGTTTGCCTTTGATTGGACACGGGAAGTCACCACCTGTCAGCCAGATTATTATGCCCATGAACAAAAGATATTCCTGGATTTTTGGCGACAAGGTCTTGCCTATCGCAAAGAAATTTGGGTGAATTGGGATCCGATTGAAGGCTCTGTTCTTGCCAACGAACAAGTCATTAATGGTCGAGGATGGCGCTCGGGCGCTCTTGTTGAAAAGCGAAAGCTGACACAGTGGTCCTTACAAATCACCCGCTATGCCCAAGAACTCTTAAGCGATTTAGCAAAGCTTGAAGAAGGGTGGCCCGACAAAGTCATTCGCATGCAAGAAAATTGGATTGGCCGATCAGAAGGGGCTTTTGTTCAGTTTGCGCTTGTTGGACGAGACAATGAAGCTGTAGACGTTTTCACAACGCGCCCCGAAACGTTGTTTGGCGCGGCCTTTTGTGCCATTTCTCCCGCACACCCTGTGGCAGAAGCATTGATGAAAACCAACCCCGCCCTTGCGGAATTTGTTACCATGTGTCAACGCACACCGACCACAGAAGAAGCTTTGAGCACAGAGGAAATGCAAGGCTTTGATACAGGTTTGTCCGTTCACCACCCCTTTATTGAAGGGCACACTCTGCCCGTATATATCGCAAACTTTGTGTTGATGGATTATGGAACGGGCGCCGTCTTTGGCTGCCCCGCGCACGATGAGCGGGACTTTGAATTTGCAACAAAATACAAGTTGCCCATCACCATCGTCGTCCAACCCCAAGAAGAAGCCCTCACATCTCCCTTGAGTGCTGCTTACACAGGTCCGGGAACATTGATCAAGTCTGACTTTTTAGATGGCTTGTCCGTCGAAGCGGCACGGGTACGTGCCATCGAGGAAATTGAGCATCGCAAAATGGGCGAGCGTCGAATTACTTATCGATTACGCGATTGGTGCATCTCTCGCCAACGCTACTGGGGATGTCCCATTCCCGTTATTTACTGCGATGATTGTGGCCCTCTGCCTGTGCCAGATAAAGATCTGCCTGTAACATTGCCAAAGGATGTCGTCTTTGGGCAAGGGGGAAATCCCTTGGCCAATCATCCAACTTGGAAGCATGTGAATTGTCCTCATTGCAACAAGGCGGCAACGCGCGAAACCGATACGTTCGATACGTTCGTTGAATCCTCATGGTATTTCTTGCGCTACTGCAACCCGAAGTCTCCCGCCCCTGTTGATAAAGCGGCTTGCCAAAAATGGATGCCCGTGGATTGGTATATTGGCGGCGTCGAGCATGCGGTCCTTCATCTCCTTTATGCACGCTTCTTTACCAAGGCCTTGCGAGATTGTGGATATGTTCATGTGGATGAGCCGTTTAAGAACCTCCTCACCCAAGGGATGGTTTGTCATCAGACCTTTCAGGGCGCGGATGGCCATTGGCTCTTACCTCAAGAGGTTGAGAAGAATACAAAAGGCCAATATGTAACGGTGAAAGACGGATCGCCCGTGACCGTGGGACGCTCTGAAAAAATGAGCAAATCAAAGAAGAACGTGGTGGATCCCCAATCGATAATTGATACCTATGGCACGGACTCTGCCCGTCTTTTTGTACTTTCAGATACTCCGCCAGAGCGCGACTTTGACTGGAGTGAAGAAGGCCTCGAAGGCGCGTGGCGATACATCAATCGCGTGTGGCGCCTTGGTCTTCAAACCATCGAATTGGCAGATCGAAAGGGTGAGACAGAACCAACGCTCGTTTTGCGAAAAGCAACGCACCAATCCATCCGAAAATTTCAGCAAGCTTATGAACGAAATGCCTTTAACAAAGCCATCGCTTTTTTGCGTGAACTGACCAACACCCTTGAGAAAGCCATCGAAAATACAGCCATCAGTCGGGAAGCCTTGATCGAAGGCTTCGAAGTGGTTGTGCAAGGATTGAGCCCCATTGTTCCCCACTTGACCTCCGAATTATGGAGCAAGCTTGGACATCAGGTTAGCTTGGTCGATGCGCCTTGGCCGCTCGCTGATCCAACGCTCGCCATGATTGAAGAAGTCACGATTGCGGTGCAAGTTAACGGCAAAATGCGGGGATCTTTTCAAGCAGCCGTTGATGCAGAAAAATCAGCATTGGAAGAAGAAGCTCAGGCGCTCCCCGGTGTGGTCCGCGATATAGCCGGCCGACCAACGAAACGCATCATTACCATTCCAAACCGGATTGTGAACATTGTGGTGTAGGGTTTAGATGTTATACTTTTTATAAGTGTTATAATATTAGTTACGTCATTGCGAGGAGTTAAGCCGAAGCCTTGGCGGAATATTGAAGTTTGTACCGTGCAATTGATTGGAACAACAAAATGTCTTTCAAAAAGCTCTTGGCCATCTCCTTCTTATCCCTTCCCCTAACAGGTTGTGGATTTCAACCCCTCATGTCAGGACAGCAAGAGTACCCCCAGCGCTTTAATTTAAAAATTAATGGTACTGGCTATTCTGCTTATAAATTCCGACGGGAATTAGAAAAGCAATTGGCCCTTACTCCAAGGGTTAATAACAAAGCTTACATCGTGTCCATTACAGTAAATGAAGGATATGTCCCCATCGCTTATGGCTCAGACGCAACTGTATCTCGCAGCCAAATTCAAGCAACCGCCAATTACAAGATCTATGATGGCAATAAGTTCAGAGCCCAAGGAACGGTTACCGCCTACAGTAGTTATATTCTCAACTACACGGAAGAATTCAGTACGCGAAGCGCAGAATCCGCAGCCAGTGAGCGTACAATCCTCAGTCTCTCAGAAGAGGTTGCCCGCGAAATTATGCTTAAAATTCGCTCCCTTCCAGAAAAGGAAGACAGACAAATAGCGGAAACAAAAGCTGAAAAAGACGATAATTGGTGAGGGTTAACGAAAGGATATTTCAGACTCTAGGAATATCAAATCATAGAAATCAAAATAACTGTAGGCGTCATTGCTTCGCTTTCGCTCGCAATGACGATAAAACTTTGTTTACTAAATATGTAATGTAGCTATCATATATATCCTTTCGGATAAGTTCTAAAACAGCTTCTGCCCGTTGGGAACCCGCGGGTCGGCAGTCGCAAGACACACAGCGCCCGCCTCATCAGGAAATCCAACTAGGAGAAATTCGGACATGAACCCAGCGATATTGCGAGGGGCTAGGTTCACGCATCCCATCACTTGCCGTCCAACAAGATCTTCAAGGGTGTAGTGTTTGGTAACTTGGGCGGACGTCTGCTTGATGCCAAGGTCACCCCCGAAATCAACCCACACTTTGTAAGCTGGCTTTTGCGCTCTTGGAAAAGCTTCTGCTTTGACAACAGTGCCGGAACGCAATTCAACACGACTAAAATCTTCATAAGTAATAATATTCATATTCTTCATCCATAAACAATTGATTTATATAATAATAACGTAAATAACAGGGAACGGACCTCTTTCATCAAAAGGCCACAGAGAGGCTGATATAAACGTTACCGCTTATAGAGAAAACATGGATTAAATGAGTGTCGGCTTTTCGTCATAGTCTTTATGTAGAAGGTCAATGGACAGATTTCAAGAAAAAATTAAGATCCTCACAAAAAATCCTCACACCACCAGCTGGGTGGGGAATCCACCGGCTTCAAGACGAGCGATGATATTTGTCGCATGATCAGCATCTCGTGTTTCAACAACCGCGTCCAACACGGCCATCTTGACCGTGATGTGATTAAAGAGGCGTTGATGGTTCACCTCAAAAATATTGCCGCCCGCATCCCCAATGATCTTCGAGATCTGCCCTAAAACACCAGGTGCATCGTTGATGTCGATCTTGAGGCGCACCAGTTTGCCATGGTGCACAAGACCGCGTAAGAGCAAAGAGGACAGGATGCGCGCATCAATATTTCCCCCACAGATCACCGTGCCCACCTTTCGTCCGGTGAAACGGTCAGGCTCAGCCGCCAACGCAGCAACGCCCGCGGCTCCCGCCCCTTCCGCGATCAGTTTCCCATGAATCAACACGTCTTCAATGGCCGCTTCAATCTGATCTTCGGTGACAATAATAATATCCGACAAATGTTTCTTCAAAATCTGTCGAGTCAGAACACCAGGCGATTTAACGGCAATACCTTCCGCAAGGGATGTGGAAATAATCTCTGTTGGTGTAAAGCTGCGCTCCGGATAGAGCACTTGCGCCATCGCTGGACAAGACGCTGCCTGAACTCCAATAATCTCAATCTTGGGATTGATCGATTTGGCCGCGATCGCCATACCCGCGGCAAGGCCGCCACCGCCAATCGGAATAATCAAAACATCGAGGTCCGGCACATCAGCCAGCATTTCTAAGGCCACAGTCCCCTGTCCCGCAATTACTGCAGGATCATCATAAGGATGGATGACCGTCAAACCCTCCTCTTTGGCCAATTGGGAGGCATAGTCACCCGCTTCATGGAGATTTTGTCCCTCCAAAATGACCCTTGCCCCAAGGCACTGGGTACTCTCAATCTTCGAAAAGGGGGTTGTTTTGGGCATCACAATCGTCGCGGGAATCCCAAGGGCGCGCGCATGGTACGCCACACCTTGAGCATGGTTTCCAGCCGACATGGCGATAATACCTTTGCCCTGCTGGTCTTTTGAGAGCGCCGAAATTTTAATGTACGCCCCTCGAACCTTGAAAGACGACATCACTTGCAAGTTTTCCAGCTTTAAAAAGATAGAAGCTTTAGCTTGTTCACTCAGCCAAGGCGACAGAAGCATGGGCGTGCGCAAAATCACAGACTCAAGAGTTTTTGCCGCTTCTTGGATATCCTCAAAGGTGGTCTCAAGCATCGTCAATTTTAAAGAGCCTTTAAGAGGGTTTCCGCTGCACTCACCGTACAGACACCGGAATCTTCTTCCAAATTGAAAATGGCAACAACACCGTCTTTAACCAACATGTTGTATCGCTTAGACCGAATTCCCAAACCGTTTTTTGATCCATCAAAAGTAAGTCCCATGGCTTTTGAAAACTCGGCACTCCAGTCGGCGAGAAAGATTATATCCGGATGAGAAATCTCTAATTTACCCCAAGCAGCCAAAGCAAAAGGGTCATTGACAGCAACACACACCACCTCAATGCCCTTTCGTTTAAATTCATCCATATTCTTGGCAAAACTGGGCAAGTGAACATTACTGCAAGGGGGGGTAAAAGCACCAACCAAGCCAAAAAGAGCGATTGTCTTTCCTTTGAATAGGTTTTGGGTATCCGCATCTTGAAAGCCGTCTTTCGTGATTTGTTTTACGGTCGCATTTGGAAGATGGTCGCCAACTTTAATCGTCATGAAAAATAATCCTCTTTTGTTGTTTTTAATAGTAACAGCATAACCTCCTTTATTCCCTTAAGGAAAGGGGGACGTTAATTTTATAGAAAGGAATTTTCTGATACAGTGAGATTATGTAAAACTCAACGGAAGCTTGGAAATCGTGGCAACAGAACAAACACCCTCCTCATTGCAAGACGGTTACGACCTAACGGGCAAGATATTGATTGCTATGCCTTTTTTGCCTGACCCACGCTTTACTCATGCTGTTATTTATATTTGTGGCCACGATGCGCAAGGTGCCATGGGACTTATCGTCAATAAAGGCCTCCCTGCGATCACCTTCGAAGAATTATTGACGCAGATGGAAGTAGATATATCGACGATCGCCACCCAGGTACCCATTCATTATGGGGGCCCTGTCGAGGTGGGTCGTGGGTTTGTCCTTCATTCAAGTGATTACGTAAGCGAATCTACAGTCCTCATTGAAAATGGTTTCGCGATGACCGCAACCCTAGATATTCTGCGGGCCATTGCCTTGAATGAAGGCCCTCGCGAGACATTATTAGCATTAGGCTATGTTGGGTGGGGCGCAGGCCAGTTGGAACATGAAATTCAAGAAAACGGGTGGCTCACTATCGATGCAAGCCCTGAACTCATTTTTGGGTCTGATCTTGATGGAAAGTGGCGCCAGGCTTTGGCAACCCTTGGAATTGACCCCGCCGGATTGTCTTTTGAGATCGGCCACGCTTAACGGCCGAGTGTCCATTCTTAAATCCCTATCGAAATCAATCGTCCGTTTACCCGAATCTTTTATTCTTTCATGCTCTCATGTAACCCAGCACCCAGTCACTAAGTCACTAAGTCACTAAGTCACTAAGTCACTAAGTCGTTAATACCCCCCCGTTTTTAATACAAACTATTTTTCAAAACTCTCATCTATAATTAAACACAATGAAATTTATCTATTCTTTATTTTATAATACAATTTTTATAAGTAACAAAAAGTATTAAACATTTTCTTCTTTGTCATTTTATTTAATTAAAATTTTTTGCTTGCACAAAGGTTAATTTTGTATTAATTGTTAATGAATATTAATAATTCGTTAAGGAAACCTTGTGTTCATTCAGACAGAAGAAACACCCAATCCTGAAACCTTAAAGTTTCTCCCCGGATGCGTTGTGATGCCTGAAGGAACCGCATCTTATATAGAGGGTCAGCCTTGCGATAATTCCCCCTTGGCTTTCTCTTTAATGAATGTTGAGGGCATAACAGGTGTTTTTTTTGGGTCGGATTTTATAACAATCACCAAAGACCCCACCCAAGAATGGACGCTGTTGAAGCCCTCTATTTTGGGCTTATTAATGGAGCATTTTGTCGCAAATCTACCGGTAGTCACGGATGTTGTGGCTGGTGGGGCCTCCCAAGCAATTTCGACTGATCCTCTTGTTCACCAAATCCGGGAACTGTTAGACACGCGGATTCGTCCCGCCGTTGCCCAAGACGGAGGAGACATCGTCTTTCATTCCTTTGAAGAGGGGATTGTTTATTTAAAAATGCAAGGAGCTTGCTCAGGCTGTCCAAGCTCAACAGCAACATTAAAGTCGGGCATTGAAAATATGCTGCGATATTATGTCCCGGAAGTTCTAGAAGTCCGGGCGATTTGAAGGAGAGTCCATCCATGAAGCTGACAACATTAATACGAATCACTATGGCTGCAGGGTTTCTCTCAACACAATTTATCGCTCTTGCGGATGAAAAAACAGCAGAAAAGCCAGCTCTCCCTCCCCAACCTATTGCAAAACCATCTTCAGTAGCCGAAGTTATTACCAAACAAGAAACGGAAAAAGGGATTCCTCAAAACTTATTAAGAGCCATTGCCAAGATTGAATCTGGACTTTCTCCTTGGGCTGTGAATGCGGGCGGACGTGCCCATATGTTTCGATCCAAAGAAGCTGCCGCAAGTTATGTTCGGGAACTGGTTGACCAGGGAACGACAAATTTTTCCGTGGGCTGTATGCAATTGCATTATGCGTCTCACCGTCGCAACTTCAAGTCCATTGAAGCGATGTTAGAGCCCCAAAACAACATTGCTCACGCCGCTAAGCTGATAAAGAATCTCGAGCGTCGCCACGGATCTATTGAGCGCGCCATCAAATATTACCATTCCGCTTCCCCTGCGCATCATAACGCGTATAAAAGTCGTGTTTATGGCATGTGGGCGAAATTGGGCCGCCGTTCTAGCCTCCAAAAAGGTGACTATTTAAAGACAGTTGCTTTGAAAACTCAAACTCAAAAACCTCAACTTAAGACGTCTAAGCGTATCTCTAAAATCAAGTTTGGCGTTGGAGCTGCGTCTTCAAAAAAGAGAAAAACGAATAAAGTCTAATTTAGCCTAAAAAACATATCTCTTTTTCTCATTTCATTACAATTGCTTGCCTTATGGGTGAAAATTTCTGTATGGTAAGTTCATTGAAGAAATGCACCTTTTAGACTGTGGTTAATTTTATGGTTATTCGCGTTCGTTTTGCTCCAAGTCCAACTGGATTACTTCACATTGGAAATGCCCGTGCAGCATTGATCAATTGGCTATTTGCACGCCATCACGCTTTAAAAGGCGAAGATGCCTCTTTTCTCTTTCGCCTGGATGATACGGATTTAGAACGCTCTGATCCAGTCTATGCGAAGGCCATCGAAGAAGATCTGGCTTGGCTTGGCCTGACCCATGACCGTTTTGCGCGCCAATCTGATCGGTTTGGTGAGTATGATAAAGCCGTCGAACACCTAAAGACTTCTGGCAGATTGTATCCCTGTTATGAAACACCTGAAGAATTAGATTTCAAGCGAAAGCGACAATTAGCGCGCCATGAGCCCCCCATTTATGATCGCACAGGCTTAAAATTGACCGATGAGGAGCGCCAGGCATTTGAGGCAGAAGGGCGTCGTCCCCATTGGCGTTTCAAATTGCTGCCCGAAGCCATCCACTGGGATGATCTGATTCGAGGACCTAATGATTTTCATGGGAGCCACCTCAGTGACCCCGTTTTGGTTCGTGGCGATGGGGCATATCTGTATACTCTTACTTCTGTTGTGGATGATATAGATTTTGGCATTACCCATATTATTCGCGGTGAAGATCATGTCACGAATACAGCTGTCCAAATTCAATTATTTACGGCCCTTGGTGGAGACATTTCAAAGATGCACTTTGCCCATTCTACCTTGCTTGTTGATGTGAATGGGGCTTCCTTATCCAAACGCCTCGGGAGCTTGAGTTTAGCTTCTTTGCGTGAGTCTGGTCTTGAGCCTATGTCCATTAACAGTTTTCTTGCGCGACTTGGAACATCCATGCCCATTGAGCCGCACTTGACACTGGATGAGCTGGCGGAAAATTTCACCTTGTCCATCTTTAGCCGGACTGCGCCTCATTTTGATCAGGCAGAGTTGGGAACAATCAATCACAAACTATTACAAATGACGCCTTTTGAACGGGTTAGAGATCGTTTGAAAGTGATCTCTCCTTCACTCAACGAGCCCTTCTGGAATGTCATTCGTGGAAACTTGAAAACAATTCAAGAGGCCAAAGACTGGGAACCAATTATCAGTGGGGGTATGACACCCATCATCGAAGACCAAAATTATCTGAATCAAGCCTTGAGTTGCTTGCCAGGAGAACCTTGGAATACGGAGACTTGGGGTATATGGACTAACCAACTGAAAGAGATGACAGGACGCAAAGGCAAAGAATTGTTTATGCCTTTGAGGCAAGCCATAACAGGAATGGATCATGGGCCCGAAATGAAAGAACTGTTGCCCTTGATAGGTTATACAAAAATAAAAGAACGACTTAAGGGATAAGCAAACAACCATCATGAGCCTTCTACTTTTCAATACACTGACCAAAACAAAAGAGATTTTTAAACCCATAAATCCAGATCAGGTGGGGATGTATGTGTGCGGACCAACCGTCTACGATTTAGCTCACATTGGAAATGCACGACCTGTGGTTGTATTTGATGTGTTAGCCCGATTATTGCGCCGGATCTACCCCAACGTTTGTTATGTTCGGAATATTACAGATGTTGATGATAAGATTAATGCGGCCGCAAAGCGACAGGGCATATCAATTGGGGAATTAACGCAACAAACGACGGCAGCTTATCATCAGGACATGGGAGCTTTGGGAGCATTGCCTCCCGATGTGGAACCTCGGGCAACACACCATATTGCAGAGATGATAGAGATCATCAAAAATCTTATTGAAAAGGACCATGCCTATGAAGTCGAAGGCCATGTATTGTTTAGTGTCACAAGCTTTTCAGAGTATGGACTTCTTTCTCGGCGCAATAAGGATGAGATGCTGGCGGGTGCCCGTGTAGAAGTGGCTCCCTTTAAGCGGGATCCGGGCGATTTCGTTCTCTGGAAGCCCTCCGATGATCAAACACCCGGGTGGGAAAGTCCTTGGGGCTTTGGGCGTCCCGGTTGGCATATTGAATGTTCGGCAATGAGCAGTCGTTATCTTGGAAACACCTTTGATATTCATGGAGGAGGACTCGATTTAATCTTCCCACATCATGAAAATGAAATTGCCCAAAGCCGCTGTGCGCATGAAACGCCCATATTTGCACGATATTGGATGCACAATGGTCATTTGACAATTGACGGAAACAAGATGTCAAAGTCCTTAGGCAATATTTTAACAGTTCGAGAGATTCTCGCCCATTACCCAGGAGAAGTAATTCGCTTTGCTTTGCTCTCTAGCCACTATCGTCAATCCTTAGATTGGACACAAACAGCTATTGAACAAGCGAAGAGCGGGGTCGATCGCCTTTATACGGCCTTGAAGGCTTGTGAAGGGTTGACGGATAGCACTGAGATCGATTCGAACGTGTTGGAAGCTTTGGAGGACGATTTGAATGTGCCTTTGGCAATTTCACATTTACATGAGTTAGCTACAGCCATTAACAAAGCAACAGATGACAAAGAACGGTTGCGTCTTGGGAGCCTCTTAAAAGCCAGTGGGAACATTATGGGTATCCTTCAGCAAAATCCTGAAACTTGGTTTCAGGGGGGCGAATTAGGAATGACACCTCAAGAGATTGAAGCCCAAATTCAAAGCCGTCGAGAGGCCAGAACACGCAAAGATTTTGCAGAATCCGATCGCATTCGAGATGCTCTTCTGGCCAGTGGTATTGTGTTGGAAGATGGCCCAGAAGGTACGACCTGGCGACGGGAATAATATGCCTACCCCTTTCGCCCCCACCGTCATTCTCGTTCGCCCCCAACTCCCGGAAAATGGGGGGGCAGTTGCTCGAGTAATGGCAAATTTTGGCTTGAAAAAGCTTCATTTGGTGGCCCCTCTTTTTTCCCCCCTCGACCCAAAAGCACTTGCGATGGCAGCAGGTGCAGATGACGTTTTAGAAAATGCATTGATCTTTGAGTCCCTTGAAGAAGCCATTGCTGATTTGCTTTATGTTTATGGGACATGTGCCGTTGAACGGTTGATGGTCAAAAAATATGTACCCGTTCGCGAAGCCATGCCAGAAATTGCTGCATCTGACGGGGTAGGCATCGTCTTTGGGCCAGAGCGCACAGGTCTAAACAATGATGAGTTGGCAAAGTTCAGAGCCATCTTACATGTGCCTGTTGATGAAACCTTTTCTTCGCTTAACTTAGCGCAAAGTGTTGCGATTACAGCCTATGAATGGTTTCAAACCCAAGCCGTGTTTAAAGGAAAGCTCCACCTTGGCGACACAGTTCCAGCGACCCATAACCAAATCCAAGGGTTTTTGACCGCCTTGGAACAATCGTTGGATGCGGCTCATTTCTGGCGCATCGACCATAAAAAACCCATCATGTGGCGAAACTTGCAAAACATTTTCACCCGCATGGACTTGACAGAACAAGAAGTGAGAACCCTTCATGGGATGATTCAGTCTTTGAAAGCAACCGCCACGACGACTTGAGAATCGTCTCCAAAATATTTGTTAATAATTTGTTCATAAATACCCCCATAGAATTGAAGATAGGAATGTTTTGGAATTCTATTAAGGGAGATCGACATGCGTCATTATGTATATGGTTTATTATTTGCAAGCGCTCTATTTAGTCAAGAAGCTATCTCCATGCAAGAAGAAAAGATGGCGATTTCTCCGGAGTTGCATAAATTATTAGAGGATATCAAAGGTATCAAACCTGGCGCCGCACTTGATAAGCATCTAGCTGGTATCAAAGAATCAAACAGTGACCATTGGAGATCAATGTGTAAGGAAATTACAGATAACCGGTTCATAAAAATATCTCAACCGGCTGTTGGTAATATGAAAGCAGCTGCATTGGGCAGATGGTGTGATAACTATCAAGTTGTTCAGGTGATGAAAAAATCTGTTCAAGGAGCAAAAGTCGCAGCAGCTGTAGCAGAAATGCCTAAATTGAGGCCAGTTCAATTAAAGCAAGGCGCCAAGGGCTTTGAGGCGAAAGAACAGCAGCTCAAAGAAAATCAAAAAGAAGCCGATGAGCGTGTTCGACAAATGGCTCAGGAAAAAGATGTGCGAATGCAAGAGCGCGCACGAGAGTATGAGAAAAGGATTTTACTCGTAAGAAAAGATATAGAAGAAGCAAGAGAGTCTTATGACAATTTAAGTGCTGCAATGAATGGTTTGCGCGAAGATTTTCAACAAGTTGCTATGCTGAAGCAGTTTAATAACGAGCACAAGCATGACACCGCAGAAGAATTTTTGAATGCATACGACGCCTATGTTAAAGCCACGCCTAATATTAGAAATTATGTACAAGGACTTGATCAAGTAGATGCAGCACGCATAAAGTTAAAAGAAGCCTTAACAGCTCAGGAGCGTGGTGAGGAAGTTATAGCGGCTCTCATAAAAGAGATGAATCAATAGTCCAAATATCGGGAATTTTGCTCTAGATTCTATGTATTTAAAAACGAGCAAGGAGGGATTTATTCCCTCCTTTTTATGAAAGATCAGAACCCTTCCGGCCACTGTTCCTTGAGACGCGCGCCCACACAAATGGGATGGATGGATTTGGCAAGGCCTGTGGCGTCATCGGTTTCCACAAAAACGCCACATAATGTCCCTGGACCTTGGGCGGGTTGCATACGATCCGTTGGCATTTTTCGGGTGAACTTGAGAATAGGAACGGTTTTTTCCATACCCACAACGGAATTATAATCTCCACACATGCCTGCATCCGTTTGGTAAGCTGTCCCACCCGGCAGGATTTGCATATCCGATGTTGGTACATGGGTGTGGGAGCCAACAACCAGGCTGACGCGACCATCACAAAAGTGACCCATGGCCATCTTTTCGGAAGTCGCTTCACCATGAAAATCAAGAATGGTTGCGCCAATGGATCCACCGCCTAAGGGATATTTCTTCAAAATAGCATCCACGGCAGGAAAAGGGTCATCCAAAGTTTCCATGAACAGACGCGCCATAGCATTGATAACCAGGACGTCTTTTCCTTTGCGATTTGGGATAATGGTAAATCCACGCCCCGGTGAGGTAGCAGGATAGTTGATGGGCCGCAGTAAGTGTTTATCTTGGTCAATGTAGCTGATCATTTCCTTTTGATCCCACACGTGATTACCCGTGGTGATCACATCAACCCCAATTTTGTATAAATCATGACAGATACCTTTTGTAAGCCCAAAGCCATGGGCTGCATTTTCTGCATTAATAATGACAAAATCAATGTTTAGATCTTTGACAATTTGGGGGGTGCGCTCGACGACAATATCCCGTCCAGATCGGCCAACGATATCTCCGCAAAATAATATTCTCATGTGTTAATCTCGATCACTCGCGTAGGGGTGATAATATAATTCATCGGCTCGTCATATTCATGACAGGGGATAGATTCTACTTCCTGACAGTCGTAGGCAATACCGATCGCGATGATGTTGTTATTTTTGCGTAAACTTTCGAGGGTACGGTCATAGTATCCCTCTCCATGACCAAGACGGTGGCCCTTTGTGTCAAAGCCCAGAATCGGTACAAACAATACGGTCGGTGTGACGACTTTTGCCCCTTCGTCAGGTGTTAAGATATTATAGAGCCCCGATACCAGTAAATTACCCGGGCGCCATTCGCGAAACACTAATGGTTGTTTAGAAGTTTGCACGACAGGCAGCGCGCAGACATGCCCGTGCTCATAGAAATAGGTTAACAGAGGCCGCACATCCGCCTCTGACTTGACGGGCCAATAACTCGCCACGATGGCCCCGGTTGGAATAATCTCAGCGGATAGCACTTTATTCAGCAATGCCTGACCAGTAGCTTTTAAGTCATTCGATTTGGTGTACTGATCCCGTCGCTGAAGCAACTCCGTGCGTAATTGTAATTTGAAAGTGTCTGTCATGGAGGTATTCATAGACGAATTTGTCGAAAAAGGGAAGACAATACAGCTTAAAGATAACTTCTAACTAAGATCTCTAATGGTGATGATGGTGGTGATGCCCCCAGCCGTATCCATAGTTATGATACCCATAATAAGGGTAATAAAGAGGATAGGGGTCATAGAATTCGTAAGAATAGTAACTCGGATGGTATGGATAGGTATCATAATAATAGAGCGAATGATAACGTGGATATCCTGAGGAAACGTAAGCTGTTTCACATCCGCCTAAACTTAGGCAAGGGATAGCTAAAAGAAGAAAAGAGGTTGTCAAGCGCCTCTTCATTCTCTGGCTCTCGCTTCGTAATGATAATAGTGATGATCATAAAATTCCGGTGAGTTTTTTGGCATATAAATAACAGCATCGTAATCGGGCGCTATATTGTCCGAATGATGGTAATGAGAGAATTCGGGCGATTGACATCCTCCCAAACTTACCAATCCCAGCAATGCCAAAAGGACATTTTTCTTATTTTGTAATATAGTCATCTCTTTGCCTCCTCCCCATATTAGAGCCCATTATTCTTTAAGATCGGGTTAAGAGAGAGTTGTATATTTGTTAAAGTTCTCTTAAGGGCTATTGACGAAAAGCGTGCTTTTTCTAGAAAGGGTTTCAATTTATTAGGAGTCCTCCCTTTAAAAATGGGAGGAGCATGCCTCTAATGATAAGCCTTTTTGATTGAAGTAAAATATTCATAAATCAGTAATTTCTATATAGTATAATGTATTTACAATGCATCTAATTGTCTTTTGAGGTGGTTTTAAAATGAACAATATTTCTTTTATTTTCATCAATATGTCTTTGAGCTTAGCTTTGATTTATGGAGCTATTGCTTCAGAGAATTCAACGATGATGCCGTCAACTCCGGCTCAAGATATTGCAGCCCCTAATCTAGGTGATAATACGCAAACCTCTGGGGAACCTGGGAATAAAAAATTAGCCAAACAAGGGGATGATTTTCAAACAGTCTTGAATCAATCATTTAGAGCAAGTCGGATCAAGAGTTTAAAAGAAAAAACAAATCCAATGTTAACAGACATTGAGACAGCCCCAGATTTGCCGCAAGTTAATTTTTTCAATAATTCGAAGAGCTTCTTAACGAACATGAAGAAAGTAGGTGCAAACCCCTATGTCGCTTTGAGCAAACTTGCCTTTATGGATCAGGATAAATCCAAACAATGGGTTCAAATCGGGAATGGCAAGTATATTTTACCTCTTGGAACTCAAGTTTGGACAAATGCAGTTACGCCTCCTGAAGTTATACAACATCCCAACGATAAGAATTTGTGGGTGGTGAATACGGAACCTAGCGGTCCTTACCTACGGTCACCTGGACCCATTCTTTTAAGGCTACCTAAGACTTATAAAGTTTTGCAATTGAAAGAAGATGATCATGAAGGCACTGGACAACCCTGCATGGCAACAACAGAAATAAATGACTTTAGCATATACTCTAAAAAGGGAATATGTATGTCTATCCCTAGTCAAAAGTTCTTAAAAGATTTTGATTTAATTGATTGAGGATGGGCTGCTGTTCTGTGGTGATGTAAATGAATTCATCACAACGAACATCTAATTCTCAATCTTAAGCCATTTGATGAAGCGGGCGGCAAGACCTCCTTGCACGAGGAAGGAAATGAGCACAACAAAGAAGACGAGATTGAAGATGGTATTGGCCTTAGGAATGCCCATCACCATAGGGAAGGTGGCAAGCACAATGGGAACGGCGCCTCGTAATCCGAGCCAGGAGACCAAGAATTTATCCTTACCGGAATAGCCGGAGAATGCCAAGGATACGAAAACACTAACGGGTCTTGCAAAAAAGATAAGGAAGAAGGGTAAGAGCAAATCAAGGTTGAAGATTTCATGCAGTTGTTTTGGAAAGACCAGCAATCCAAGGACCAAAAACATGCTGATTTCACAAAGCCATGTTAAGGCGGCGTGAAATTTCTTGATGTTATATTTGTGATGAAAGTCATGTTGATACAAAACAATTCCCAGAAGGTAAGTTGCCAGGAATCCACTTCCCCCGATCGCGGAAGTTGCACCATAAGTGAACAGCACGAGCGAAATGGTGAACACAGGGTATAGCTCTCGATATTCAAGCTTCATTTTTCGAAAGAGATGAACCGCAATCTTACCGACCAAAATACCAACAACAATGCCTCCCAGAACTTGGGTCAAAAACATTGTTGATAAACCGAATACCGTATAGCTTGGATCTTTCATCATGTTCAAGATGATAAAGACGAGAAGAATCGCCATAGGGTCATTGCTGCCGGATTCGAACTCGACGAGCATACGCAAATTTCGCTTTACCAAAAAATACCGAGAGCGGAAGAGGGAGAAAATAGCCGCCGCATCTGTGGCTGAAACAATGGCGCCTAAGAGAAACCCTTCCATGAGCGTGAAATCCAGAAGCGAATAGGCAAAAATAGCAACGAGGCCTGTTGAAATAAGGACCCCAAGAGTTGAAAGGGCAAGCCCTGACCAAAAGATGGGTTTGACGAGTTTCCAAGGTGTATCAAGTCCCCCAGAAAACAGAGAAAAAGATAAAGCTATGATCCCAATGTCTTTGGCGAGTTCAACATTGTCGAAGTAAATTCCACCGATACCATCGGAACCAGCAAGCATACCCGTAATCAGGAAAAGCAAAGGTGCTGGGACTTTGAGTCGTTTGGACAAGTCACTGGCAAGAATGGCGAGCAACAACAGGAGAGAGATAATCAGAACCCATCCATCAAGGCTATAGTTAGAATGCATTCGGGTATAAAATCCTCCTGTATTTTTTGCTCTTGAGCGACTTTATGCGGAATACTTCCCCACAATCAAGCCTGAAATTTGAAAATATGATGTTTCTTTGAAGATTGATTTTCTTTGAGATTAAGGTGTACTTGTTGCTATTTGAAAGGCCTCGTTTATTTTCAGACAAACTTGATGATGCTGATCGGGCTTAGGGCTCCAGATCAGCTCGACCGAGTTGGGTGTTACTTTCAAAATGCGGAATATAGAGGAGGTTTCACCCGCTTTGAGGACGCGACCGTTCAGCCATATGGTCCAAGAAGTCGGATTTGTGTAAATAATACCATCCAGCCGGACTTGTGTTGCCCCTTTGATCTGACCTCTATTTTGAGCTTGCTCAAGGGCTGTTTTTATTGCTTCTTCTTCTGTAGAACTGAGCATGAGGCATAAATCGGAGGCCTGAGCTGAACAGATCATTAGACAAAATAGAAGTCTCTTCATCGGTGAATCCATGTGGCTGTTATCTTTCCATCAAATAGCGCTTGAGGCTTTCCAGAAGCAATTTTTTCCAACATTTCTTCATTTAAAGAGCTGACTCGATGGATGGTTACGGTGTGAATTTGAAAGAGACCGGGGCCCTTTTCCATCAATTGCTCGAGTAGGGTAAACACGTTGGTGTCCTGCAAACAGGGTATGGATATAGAGACCTCTTGGTAAACCAGATTTTTGTTCGTTGATTCTTGATCTTGGGAGGAAACAGATCCAAAGGTGATGGGGTGAGCAATCTCTTTTTGAAGGTCTTCCTGGGTAATAGGGTGATCAAATTTGCAACTCTCAAATTTCTCAAAATCACTGGCATAAGATTTTATTAACATCTCGGCCTCTTGAGAGCGAAGGGATGATTGAGTCAAGGTCAACAACCGATGCTTGAGGAGCTCAATTTGGTGGTGAAGATTGTATGCATGAATGCCCAGAGCAAACAGGAGCATGAGAGAAAAACCAAAGATGCCGAGGCTAAAGCCCGGGAGGAATTTTATCTTTATCAGGAGGGATTTTACCATCAACTTTCCTCCTGATTGGGTACTTGCTTGTCAATTGTCAAAGTACCTCTTAACCCGTCATTTTCTGCTTGTTTCCAGGTTAAAGTGTGGTTCGGTAGTTCGGATCTGATGGTTAAGAGAAGCGGTTCGATTTGTGTAGTGGGGTGTAGTTCCAGATGAAGTATGAGGCTTTCAGGGTGACGCGCCCACTGAAGATGGGTGGCAACAGCAGCATCTCTCAAAATCGGCATCAACTGCCGTAAGAGGGGAAGGATATTGGGGCGATCTTTTGTCAAATGATGAAAGGCCGCCAAAGTTTCGACTCTCTTTTCATCAATATGATTAGAGGCTGGAAGCTGGCTGATTTGGGTAATGAGAGCGCGCTCTAACTCGTTTGTAGATTTTATTTTCAAACTAAAATAGCCGATGCCAATCGTGTTCAGAAATGCAATCGCATAGGCGGCGACCTTGATCTGTCGAGGCCAAGAATAGAGGCGTCGTGCATTCTTTAGTTCTGGAATGGAAAGCACAATTCCCGCATAAACAAGGTCGTTTGGAATGCGAATTTCAGCATTCATGAAGAGCGGCAAGGGGTCCGGAAAAAGAGAAGACTTCAGGAGGGTTATCGGCATTTCTTCCTGATACCCAAAACGCTTTAGGTATCGCAAGATCGCAGGCAATTCGTTGGCCAATGGTTGATAGCAAGGACGGCTTAAACGCAATATACCATCCTCGCAAATTAAAAGGTGATGATTGTGCCATATCATCGTCCATCCCGGATCGAAGGGCCCATAGGATTTGGTGATCAAATCTGTCCATAAATAGGCACCTTTCACAGGTATGGAATGGTCAGAAATTACTTTGAGGATCGATCTCATAAAAGGAGTGGGAAGAATGCCCCCAATAAATGTTTCTCCTTTTGGAAGATGCCTTTCTCCTACCCAATATTCAATTGAGTACTCAGCGGAGATGACAAACGGAACAGCTTTCTTGATGGGACAAAAATAATAAAGAGCATCATGGGACTTAATGACTAAGGTAATTTCACTCTTTGGGGGGAGTCTTTTAAGATAGGCAGGGAGATTCGAGATTTCATGGTCATTTTCTAATATTTGATTTTCTTCCAGTGTCAGAATGATCATGTTAGATGCCCGAGTGTTCCATAAAACGGGACGATGACGGCCATTACAATCCACACCATTAACCCGCCCATCAGAAGGATAAGGCATGGCTCTAACCACGAAATGACTGTATCAACTTTTCGAAAGGTTTGATGTTCATAGTAGGAGGCTGCTTGAGGAATAAGCTCCTTCAAGCGGCCCGTTTGCTCACTGAGTTTCAACAATCTCACCATCAATGGCGACAAGAGGGCTTTTTCATTTGAAAAAGTATCCGATAATCCCTCTCCTGCCGTAATTTTGCTTGAAAGAGTCGTAAGTTGTGCTTTGAGATAGGGATTGTGAATCACTTGAATCGCTTGGGTGAGAGAGGGAAGTAGGTCAACTCCTGCACTAATGAGCACGCCAAAAACATGCCAAAAATGCGTTAAGGCGATTGGACCATACAAAGGAAGACTTAAAGCAAATCGCGCTACATAATACCGCGTTTTCGGAAACACATACCCTAGAGCCAGACCCACCCCCATCATTAAAAGAACCAAAGGAATATAGGAGAGAATCGGCGCCAGATAAAGCAACAAACGCGTGGACAATGGGAGTTCTTTGATGCCCAGAGATCCAAGAAGAGCGGTCATGTTGGGAATGACAAAATCGATCATCACCAAAACCAAAATGATCATCAAACCAAAGAGGATGAGAGGTGATCTTAAGGCTTTTTGAATCTGATGATTCATTTTTTCAAGGTGTCTCAAATGACCTTCGAGGTGACGAAATTGAGGGGCAAACGTGCCTGTTTGTTCGGCTGCAGCAATGAGTTTTTGAAACACCCTGTCAAATACTTTTGGATGTCGCGCTAATGCCTCAGACAACGGAATGCCAACTTGGACATCATCATGAAGGATATGCAGAAGCGTTTGAAACCCTCTATGAGATGATGATAAAGCCAAGTCATGTAAAGCTGTATCGATGGGAACGCCAGCCGCATCCAATTGAGCCATGTGGTGGCAAAAATCGATCAGAAGTTCTCTTGGAATCTTGCGAAAAAGTCCGCCAGAAAACTTGTGGGACAGACGCGGCAAAAATCGCTCCGCACGACTTTCTTCACAACTGGTTAAGAGCAACCCCTCTTCTTTTAAGGATTTATAAACGCTATCGGTGGAAGCCGCGAAGCGATACCCGGAATGCCGTGTTCCTTTGGAGGATGTTGCTTTATAGGCATAGAGGGGCATTAGGCATAGACTCCAATGACGCGGTCAATCTCTGAAAATGTCGTTTTGCCTTTCAAAACCTTTTTCACACCTCGATCCCACAACGTTGGAATGTCCTGATCCTTTCCTTCTTTTCGTAAAATGCATTGTGGGCTTCCCTCTGCAATGAGGGTGGAAAGATCCTCATCAAAGAGGACAAGTTCTGCGACAGCTTCCCGGCCGCGATACCCTGTGAGTTGGCAAGCAGAACATCCGCTGGATTGGTACACATGTTTGATGGATTCGGGGAGGGCAAATTTGTTTCTCGTTTCATGGGTGATAATTTTCGTATGTCGACACTCTTCACATAAGCAGCGGATCAGACGTTGAGCCATACCAGCAATTAAATTTCCACTTAGAAGAGCTGGAGAAATGCCCAAATCTAAGAGGCGTTGAGGAATTGTAAAGCTATCTCGGGCATGTAGGGTTCCCAACACTAAATGTCCCGTCATAGCGGCTCGCAAGGCCATTTGCGCCGTTTCAGCATCTCGTATTTCGGAAATGAAAATCACATCTGGATCCTGGCGCAAAAGCGAACGCACACCCTCCGCAAATCGAAAAGGACCGCCCTCACGAATTTCCGTTTGGTGAATATGGGGCAGATAATATTCGACGGGCTCTTCCAAGGTCATGATGTTTCGCGTCAGGGCGTCCATATGACTGAGGAGCGCATAAAGGGTGGTTGTCTTTCCAGCGCCGGTTGGACCACTCAAGACAATGAGACCTTGAGGGAGCTGGACAAGTCGTTCCAGAATTTGAATGTCTTCATCTTCAAAACCCAATTCATCTAAGGATCGAAGAGATTGGGTTTTGTCCAGGATTCGCAACACCAAATTTTCTCCATGAATCGTGGGGTGGCACGATAGCCGAAAGTCAATCTCGCGTCCGCCAAGAGTCAAACTAAAGCGTCCATTTTGCGGGCGTCGCGACTCTGCAATATCAAGGCTTCCCATGATCTTCAATCGCACAAGAATCCCTGACCACCGATCCTTATGTAAGGTGTGGGCTTGATGGAGTATTCCATCTTGTCGATAGTGGATATGAACACTGTGCGCCGTTGGGGACAAATGAATATCAGAAGCATTGAGCCGAACAGCTGCTTGAATAAGCTCATTCACGAGGCGAACAACTTCCCCTTCTTGGGTGTCGACAGTGGGTTGAGGGTAGTAAATTTCAAGGGCTTGGGTAATTTCATCTTGTGTTGTGTGGTAGGGGATGAGAACGACTTGAGCCCCTAAAAGTTGGTGCAAGCGATCAAGAGCCATAAGGTCTTCAGGATCAGACATGGCAATGTGAAACCCGCGGTCATCTTGGGCAAAGAGAATAAGGTTATAACGTTGCGCGAGTTCCATCGGAATTTGCTGCACAACAGACAGATCAAGGATTTGCTGGGAAAGAAGGATGTGAGGTAATCCTGACAAAGTCGACAAAGCTGTTACGAGTTGCGGTGAGGAAAGGAATCCCAAAGCCAACAATACTTCGCCTAACCGCTTCTGACGTCGGGACTGCTCTTTTAAGGCAACGGCCAGTTGATCCGGGGTAATCCAATTTTTTGAAACCAACCAATCCCCTAACTTAATGCCTTTGGGACGCTGATTCTGAGGTGGTGGGAGGGCAATGGAAGGTTGAAAGGATGGGGTATAATCAGTTTGAAAATTATCAAATTGGTCGGTGAAGGTCTCGTTTTTCTTATATAAGGGATACCCCATCATGAACTCTTTTCACGTTATTGGTTGCATGTTGAGGTTTACATCCAGCATCAGTAGATAAACTGGACTCCCCATCCTCGTCGTTTCACTCCTCACAATGACACCGCTTAAAATGATAAATTTACATACTAAACGGATAAATCACCTTAGAGGATATCCCCCTAGAAACAAACGAGTAACATTGTCACGGTTGCTCATTTTTCAGAAAACCTTGGTTTCTCATAAACTTAATATTAATGATTTTTTGGAATAATGAAGGCTGAGGGTGGAATACATTCATGAAGAGCAGACTATTTATTTTTTCGTTAATTATGCAATTGATCCTCATTTGCCAAAATTTAGCATCCGTAAAATTTGCGCAAGTGTCAGACCCCCACATCTTTGAAGACGCAAAACGGGCGGAGGATGCGAAAATTTCTGCCGCTGATTTTCTTGTCGTGGTCGAAAAAATAAATAACATGTCAAAAGAGTCAAAGGTGCCGCTAAGTTTCATTGTTTTAACAGGAGATCTTGGGATTGGTAAACTTATAAAGCCGAAGGAGGTCGGAACCCTACATCTGATCAAAGATGTGGACAAGTGGGACCAAGCTAAAGTGACTCTGGCTCAAATTCTCAAAGTCTCAACCGTAAAGAAGTGGCTGATTGTGCCCGGAAACAACGACCTTTTTGAAGAGAATCCAGAATCGGTCAAGTTTTATGAGGATTTCTTGAAAGAAGTTCAAGAGATGCCGGAGATCAAGGCCGCAGGTCTTTCAATTGTGGATTTCCGCCTTGAAGCCCCTCGAAGCGCCCAACCAAAATCCCCCCCGGGGGTGTATGTGATTAAAGATTACGTCTTTGTGGGCTGGGACAATGCCTTCTTTAAAAACAATGATTCTGTCAAACCCTTTATGACCAAGGACCATAAGGTTGTCCCTTTTGCCAAGACCCTTGAGTATAAAAGCGTGCAAAAATTGTCGAGAGCCTTGCAATCCTCAAAGGCAAAATATGCTTATATTTTTTATCACATCCCGGAAATTGATGACCCTTACATGATCAAGCTCAATGAAAATGAAAAAGGAAATGTGGTCTCGAAGCGAATGGATGAGGCCAAAAGTTTGTCCCTTGAATTTGCGAAAGGAATTTATCCGTATTCTGCTTGGACGGTGCCCTTAGAAGTGCGCCAACTATGGGAGAAAGTTGCGACGAACCAGGCTTTCCGAACGCCCGTTATCAAAGGTTTATTTGCCGGTCATTTCCACGATCATAAGAAAAATACGTACGAGACAACGACCTGGGTAAAAGATACGCGCTATAAATCAGATATATTGAAGAAGCTTTATCTGGATCCCCCTATATCCATAAAGTATCAAGAAAAAAAGCCCCCTACCGATCGTGCCCGGGGAGCCCAAATCGTGACCATTGACGATCAGGGCAACGTGAGCCGTGAGATCTTTTGGTTGGATTAGATGAGCTTCACTATTCTGTGGTGTTGGTTTCGAAAGCAAGGACTTTCACATCTTTTTGGGGGTGGCAGGCTCCATTTAACGGGCCTACCACCCTACTCAAGCTTTACTTAATGAGTGGCTTCATGATTTTTTCAAACCAGTTATATAAATGTAGATTTAACGTCAATGCACGTCTGCCATGGTAAACCCGGGTATGATCCGTGTCGGTTTCTGTTCCAAAGATAAAGGATTGGATATCCCCACCCATAATGTCACTCAACGTTTCTTGCTTGAAAATTTCAGCGAGTGTAACTTTTTCGAAATTGTCCCCCACACACTCAACAAATTCCATATTTTGGAGAAGGTCATCGAATGTTAACTCACGATATGAGTCTCTTAAATACGTTGTTTGAAGGAGCTGTTCTGCTTTTATGCTTCCTACAAGCTCTAAAAGCTGAGCATCTGAATTATACCCAATAAAGTCAGAGAATTTTACATCTTTATAAATGTCACATACCCTCTTGTCAGCATAAATATCCGCTATTGAAATGGCTTCATCGCTATGGAAACGTTCTGTATAGCAAAAAGGATCACTTTGTTTGGGATCTGATTTCTCTTCTATTTTTTTAAAAAATAGCTGCGTTTTTGTCATTGTTGAAATGGGCATTTGTGAACCGACAACGAAGAGACCCGTTGTTAGTGAATGCTTCCATCTTTCCATTAAAATGTGAAAGGAGTTAGCTGGATTGAAAGACTCAGCGAGCAAGGGGGTAATCTGATAAATATGATTTTCATGAAGCAAGCGAAAACCTGCTGCTATCGCTAGAGGTCGTGATTCAGCAGGTACAACGCCACTATTAACAACGGCTAATAGTCGTCCAGCTATATCTGCAATTATATTTGCAATTTTCATATAGTTTTGAGGTGAGCCGCCTTCAGTATTAGGCATGAGTTGGTCATTCATATGGGCTTGATCATGAATAAATAAAAGAATGGGAAGGTCAAATAAATACCCATGAGCCTTTGCAAAATCTTTATTGAGCCCATAAAGAGCTTTCTTTTGCCACGTTGCATAAAGGTAATCCTCTTCAGTGTAGATTGCATTTTCACCGGTTAAAATAACGGGCATAAAATGCTCGCAAGTTAGTTCATAACCAAAGCTTGTTCTTTCTTCAAAAGGTGCGTCTAAGCCTTTATCTATATGGTGTGTGCCCTTTTTAGCATAGAAGAGTTTATGATTCGTAACCTCATTATAAATTCCATCATTCGTCGTATTTTTAGGGAGAGAATAACTAGGATCAAAAATTTCTGGTGATAATAACAAGCTTGCAGCCTCAGCTACTTTTAACATATCAACCCCAGTTAATTCTTGTTTTGTTGTTGCCTCATGCAATCTGCAGGCAGCACCAAACATGGTATTGTAGGTAAGATCTGAAGGGGTAATATCTTCCTTGCCTGTCTGAGGTAAGTCCATCTTTACAAGCCCCGTCTTTTGAAATATTTCAGCGTAGGGTAGATTCTTGAATCGAGCATTATTTTCATCCAAAACAGTTTTTACTGTAAAGGCTATAACCTCTTTAACATTAGAGGGAAATGTTTGAGGGGTGTATCGATCACTTATTGGTCTTTGTCCGTCATGCTCCATTGCTTTTGTGCAGTCAGCACCCACAAGAAGCGTTAAAAGTACGGGTATTGCGTAATGTAATTTGAATTTAAACATCTGTTGCTCTCATAAAATTATTAATAAATTGGGATTCAAAATATATATAGTTATTTATTTTAGAAATGCAATAAATAAATTTTTAACTATGGAGAATACTAACCAAATGACGACGACGGCTGAAATCTCACTTCTTATACAGATCGACCACCGTGTCTCGACACGGGTGAGATCTTCTTTAGCATTTGTCAGACTTTGCATGACTTTCATAAATTCTTTGGGATGGTTAACGCCTCCAGAGGCTTTTAATAATAATTTACGCCGTGTTGCACTTCGCGCTCGAAGGTGGCGTAGGTTCTTGTTTACATATATAGACAACTATTTCTTGTTTCGTTTATGTAAAAACTTTATGTAAAAACTTCTTGAAAATAAATATATATGTTCATATATATAGCTTACAGTACATGTTGAACCTACCCAATTTATGAAGGAACAAAATATGATCAACGCAATACTAAGTAAAATCAATCAACTAGTTTTTATGGGGCTTTTTCTTGTAAGCAGTGTCATAGCCATGGACCAAGTTGAAAAGAAGGTAATAACACCTCAGAATTCAACGGTCGTTTATTATAAGTTAGCAAATGAAGCTTGCACACTCCTTCTACAAGAGTACGCAGCAAAAGGCGGTGATGAGATCGTCCCTGGTTTTGCCCATGAGACGGTAACTGCTCAAAACGCTATAACACGGGTTAAAACAGCTTTCCGGACAAACATCCTTGGGTGTGGATTGCATCCGGGAATTCCCGAAAAACTTTGGAGTGAGAAGCCCTATAGCGGGTTGAGGGGTACAATAAAATTCGGAAATCACAGATTGATTCTTAAGGTTCGTGAACTGTACGAGCAATACTATGTCCTTAATGATGGTGTCAAACTAAGAGACATAGTCAATAATTTTGACTATATCGAGCATCCTTACATTGATTATAGTAAAGGCTTTTCTCCAAAAATGCCTGGAGAGATGAACGAGGGCGAGAGAGCCTATGTTCAAGGGTTAATAGAGGCGTATGATCAGGCAAATCCTAATCAACAAACCCCTGATTGTGTTGTTATGTAAAATTCCAATATGAGTCCCTATGAAGAGCTGGTCATCACTTCATCCAATTCCAGCCACCGCGTTTCAGTACGTGCCAGCTCTTCCTTGGCTTTTGTGAGCGCTTCAGTAACTTTCATGAATTCTTGTGGGTGGTTTTGATAGAAAGAGGGGTCTTCGAGGCGCGCTTCAGCGGTCGAAATCTTTTTCATCAATTCATCCATGCGAGCGGGCAGAAGGTCGTATTCGCGCTTTTCATTGTAGGTGATTTTCCGAATCTGTTTGGGCCGTTCCACAACTTCTTTAGGCACTTTAAGGGATTTCACAGCCTCTTTTTGGTGAGGAAATTGCCGGATATAATCTTGATAACCGCCGACACATTCACGAATCAAGCCATCGCCTTCGAGGGCAATAATCGACGTGGTGAGGCGATCCAGAAAGTCACGATCGTGGCTGACGATAAGGAGAGTCCCTGTAAAGTCGCTGACCATCTCAATCAACAAATCGAGGGTATCCATATCAAGGTCGTTGGTGGGCTCATCGAGGATCAAAACATTGCCGGGGCGTGTAAGCGCTTTGGCCAGAGCCAGGCGATTTTTCTCGCCACCAGATAAGATGCTCACGGGAGAACGCGCTTGTTTTTCTTCAAACAAAAAGTCTTTGAGGTACGCCATCACATGGCGGGGTTGCCCTTGAACCAAGACGTGATCACCGCCGGTGTCACACAAGGTTTGCCATAAGGTATCGTTGGGTTTTAAGGTGTCACGCAGCTGATCAAAATAGATAAGATCGATATTGGTCCCAAGGCGAACGGTTCCTGAATCAGGGGGCATAACGCCGGCCAACATGCGGATGAGAGTCGTTTTTCCCGTGCCATTGGGGCCGATAATGCCTATGCGATCTCCGCGTAAAATCCGTGTTGAAAAGTCCTGAATAAGGGGTTTGCCGCCCAGTGTTTTGCTGATGGATTTGGCTTCGATGACCAATCTGCTCCCGCCTTCCGCATCCGCCCCGGCCATTTTCAATTTTCCAATTTGTCCTGACAAGAAGGCACGCTTTTCCTCTCGTAACGTATGGAGTTGGCGCAAGCGCCCTTGGTTGCGTTTCCGCCTGGCTGTAACACCCCGATGCAACCATTCCATTTCTTGTTTGAGTTTGGTGTTCATCTTACTGAAGGTCTTTTCTTCCTCCGCGAGCAAATGATCGGACCAATTTTCAAAGTCCGCGAACCCTTTATTATGGCGATGCAACAGACCCCGATCCAACCAAAGGCAAGAGGTTGAAACGCGCTCTAGAAACGTGCGGTCATGGCTGATACTAAGCAACGCGCCGGTATATTGACGCAAATACTCTTCGAGCCATTCGATAGTGGGAAGGTCCAGATGGTTGGTGGGCTCATCCAGTAACAGCACGTCCGGATCACCTACGAGCGCACGCGCCAAAGCTACACGACGACGCTCGCCGCCTGAAAAACCATCCATCATCCGATCACGATCCATTTTCAGAAGGTCAAGAATCTCGTCCGCTTCGAACGGGGCACAGCCTGACTGCATGACAAATTGCTTGGGAGTTTGGTCCGCCTCGAGCCACACATCTTGCGGTAAATAGGAGATGCGGGTGCCAGGTTGAACAAAGCGCTCGCCGTTATCTATGTCCATTTGACCACAAACAATTTTTAAGAAGGTAGATTTGCCAGACCCATTTCGCCCCACCAAACAGGTTTTATCACCTTTGGAAATATTGTTGAATAACCCCTCAAATAAGGGCTTTCCCCCAAAGGTCAGCGAGATATCGCGCAAAGAAATAAGAGGAGGGAGTGCCATACTTACCCTTCAGAATGCGTGGTAAGGGCATCCGGTTGGGGGCTATATTTGGCGGTTGTGGAAAACATCCACGCACATAAAACGCCACTGGCGAGCATCATCATGGTGCAAGGTATGAGCGTACCATTGCTCAGCAGGCTTACAATTAAAACACATAAGGAAGAAACGCCCATTTCGAGAGTGCTTAATAAGGCGGATGCACTTCCCCGTTGGGACGGAATAACTGAGACTGCTTTTGTGACCGCATTAGCAAAGACGGGTGCCAGACCCATCGTATACACCGAGAAGGGGATGTAAAGCATCACGAGTGATGTAGGCCAATATACTGTTGCCAAGAGGGCGAAACTTGCCCCCAAGATCATCAACCATAACCCAAATGCGAGCATGCGCTCCACCCCATAAAATCCAACACATCGTCTGTTGAGGAGCGTCCCAATAATGTAGGCGCCTGGGCCAATGGCAGCGTAATAGCCATAGTTGACGCTTTTGATGCCCAGCACATTGATCAAATAAAAGGGAGCCGCAACAATCCATGCCCATAAACCCCCATAAGTTGCAGCTGAAATGAGAGCAAAGGTAATAATCTCTCGGCGTTTGATCAGCTGTATATAATTATGAAGGAGGAATCGCCCGGAAAGGAGGGATCGATGGGACGTTCGATGCTCCGGGCTTAAGCTTTCTTTTAAGCAAATTCCGATGGCGAGCCATATGACAGTCGCCACGAGAGCGATTATGAAAAAGCAACTTTTCCATCCCCAAACGTCAGCGATTTTTCCGCCAAAAATTGGTGCAATCATAGGAGAAAGGGCAATCACGATGCCAAGAGTTGACAAAATCCGAGACAAATTTTTCTCGTCATAAATGTCTTTGAGAATTGCCGTCGAGACAACCATTGCCATACCGGCGCCGATGCCTTGAATAAAACGGGCAAGAATGAGTGTTGTCATGGTTGGGGCAAACCAACAACTGATGCTACCCAGGGCAAAAATCGACATGCTCCCCAGGATGACGGGACGACGCCCAATGCTGTCAGAAAGAGGCCCTGCAAGGAGCCCAAGCAAAGCAAATCCAAGAAGATAACCGCTTAAACTGGTTTGAGCCGCTGCATCGGGGACACTAAAGAACTGCGCGATTTCCGGCAGGCTCGGCAGATATATGTCCGTGGACATTTCAAACGCCAAGACAGCAAACATCAGCAAAACCGGGGTTAAGCGATGAAGGTGCAGTCTGTCTATTTTCGCATTCATACTATAGCCGTATCGTTAATCATTATCGTTTGAAGCATCTCCTTCGTGAAATTTAAGCGATTCTGTTGAAAAAAGCCAGAAACTTGTTGGGGAGGCATCTCCATATAGGTATTTTTATTCGATGGAATATAACGTCTGTTTTTTTAAATCGTCCCTCTCTCAGAAGTGTCGCTAGCGTATTTATACCGTATTGCTGTTATTAAAAACGCGAATATATACTAAATCTCAATTTTTAGGAGATGCCACCATGAAACTTCAATCGTTGCTATTCGCTTTTGCCGCAAATACCCTCATGCCTTATCCGCTAATGGCGAGTGATAGCAGAGTTCCAGATCTACCAATAGAAATGGATGTTCCCAAGTGTGCAGGAGTCGCTTCCCAAGGGGAAGTATTGAATCTGGAGGAGAAAAAGACTCTATTATTGAGCGCGTGTGGGGTTGAAAAAGACCGTCAAGCACTTATCAACGCCTTTAATGAACCTTCTTCTGAGGATGCATTAAGGCAAGTATTAGCCTGGATGACGGAAGATAGGCTTAAAAGGAGCACAAAGACTTCAAATTGGTCTTCGTTTATGCTTGGTGTTCTCAAAATATTGGAAGAGTTTGAAGATGATAAACGACATGCCTTTGTTTTACGGCTAGAACAAAACGGCGTTATGACTAGGTGTAGTAATATTTTTGATATCCATCATTATCTCCAGATCTTTAGGAATTCTACTACTGAGAAAATGAATCAAGCTATGAGATGGGTTAAAGAAACGGGAATTTGGGAGGTTTGCAAAAGCGGTGAATTCCATTTACCTAACTTGGTGGAATTAGTAAAAGACTATGACCAGGAGCAACTCGGTTGTGTAACATCATTTCTCA
Organism: Alphaproteobacteria bacterium; assembly: GCA_019746225.1. Lineage (NCBI taxonomy): Bacteria > Pseudomonadati > Pseudomonadota > Alphaproteobacteria > Alphaproteobacteria bacterium. Next base: position 152,622 of record JAIESE010000013.1, read on the forward strand.
AAACAACAGGGATTTTGAGCCAATATTGCCATCAAAATAATCTGTATGAACCCAGAAGGCGTCTCGCAGAGATGCTTAATCTTCTTAAAACGTGCCGCACAGAACAACTAGAGTTTCTTGCGCAATGGATGAAAGCAACGACTTACATCTATAAGCACTTGGATGAGGGAAACGGGCGCTTGGGAGAAACTCAGCTCCTGGTACTGCTTTAGTAATTTTATTCTTTTAGGTAAGAGGTATGATGAATCATTATTTATCAAAGCCTTATCTGAAAATTATGTCACTAGTGCTGGCCTTACTCAGGAAATCTTTTTTGACTTTTTTATGAGACATTTTCCGGATGGTGACTCGGTAGATTCTTTGCGCAAATTAAAAGCTGCTGCTACCTGGATTAATGAATCATATTCAGAAAAATTTTACTCTAGTGAGGTAAAAGAGCTATTTTCTATTCTCAAAAAATACGATTTTGAATATTTAAAGCTAATTACATCCGTCCTAATGGAAATGCGTTGGTTGGATACAATGCAGCCTTGTAATTTAACACTCGCATTAAGAAGATTAAAAAACTGTAACAAGGAAACCTTCACAACAATTATTTCATGGATGAAAGAATCTGGGGTTTTGGCAACCTGCAATGATGTGGAAAGTTTTCTTAACGTAATCAGTTCCATCCAAACATGTGGGCCAGAGGACCTCAGAAATCTTATAGAACAAGGGGTTGTTCCAGAAAACGTTATTGAAGTTTTGATCCGCGTGTTGGGTGAAACCCATCCCGTCACCCAAAATCTCATAGAATTAGCCATTGGGTATGACAATCAACGAAACCCCAATAGCCCATTTGCAGTTTACTGTGAAATGAGGAAAAAGAGTAGTGATGAGGTTGAACACCGCCAACTTCAATTAACGACAGGTCTATCTTTGCGGTTAAATAGTATCAAGGAACCTCGACCAGCAATCAGTATTCATATGCCTTCCAATGTTTGGAAAAGACTTTTTGAACAGTTTGAGAAAATAGATCCATCTACTTACACTGAACTTTTGGGTGATATTTCCCTAGAAACTATCTTGAAACTTAAAAATCACCACGACATTGTAAGGCTTCTGGACCCCAAAGATAGTCTAAAAGTTAATAAAAAGATCTCTTCGCACAGTCATATGTTGAGAGAAGTTCTTAAAAAAGCGCAAGAGGATTTTAGACTAGACCACGAGAATATTGGCAGTTTTGTACAGCTCTTGGTCAACATCACAACGTGTCAAACAGGAAAGCTCAACGGGATTACTCACAGTTATATCTATATGAACCAGGGTCGCGCGCTCGATGAAAGTGTATTGGGGGCAGAAGGGTTTAAGCAAGAAATTGTCAGTTTCTTTAAGGAAGAATTACGACGCTTTAGAGAAGCAACCTTAGCGGCAATTGTGAGGAATATTACGAGGAGGCCACAGGCTGATCCTCATGATCTTTACTATGTACGTGGCATTATTGGTCATGAGACTGGCCTCTTTTTTGAGAATGAGACCCCAACGGTTGACATTTATGCTTGGGGTGTCTCTGGGAAATTGAGGGGAAAAACCAAACAACAATTGTTGGATTTGTTCTATCAATATTACAAGGTGGAAGATGTGGTGGATCGCGTTCACTCGATGTTAAACAATGGCTCAATTAGTATCTCAAATGAGTACTTAAGGGATGAGGCTATGGACGAAACATTGAGTGCGTGGGATCCTGAACTCGTGGTGCTGGATGGTCAACAAAAGCCTTTGGGTCTTACCCCAAAAGCAGCACAGCGCCTTCTGGAAATTCTCGGTTTTGTCGTGAACGAAAATAAACCAGAGGAAACCATGAAAACTTAATGAGGCAGCTTCAGCAAGGCAGAAGATAAAGACTCAATCATCCAAAGAGCTTTTCTCCCCTGCTTCTTCCGCATCTTCCTCTTCCGCTGTCTCTTGAGTGGGGATTTTGTAATCTTCCCTAAACCATTTGATGAGGTCAATGTTCTTACAGGTCTTTGAACAGAACGGTGCATAGGTTTTATCAGCGTGCTTTTGGCAAATAGGACACGGCATTAGAATTCGCCTCCTTTGATGAATTGAGATTTGAGAACGGCATGGGATAAAGGCTCCTGATCATGGTCTTTGAACCAGGCTTTAAGGGCGGCTAAATCGGGGTGTTCCAAACAGCTATGAAGCATTTTCCACATGCGGGGGAGATGATTGAGGTAATGGGTTTTGCCGTCCCGCACCGCAAGGCGGGTAAAGATGCCGATGTTTTTGGCATGGCGTCCAGCGGCCAATAGGCACCCTGATGATCTCAAAGCTTCTTCATCCAAATGAGGAAAGGCCCCTAAATATCGTTGCCAGCAATGCTCGATGAGCGCAGGCTCTAAATCGAGGCGTTCATCCTCCACAAGGGAGATAAGATCATAAGCAACGGGTCCCCATCCCGCATCTTGAAAATCCAGAAGTCCACAGGCGGCAACATCAGCGCGATCTTTCAAGAGCATCAAATTATCCACATGATAGTCCCGCAATGCTAAGGTATGGGGACTCTTAACTGCTTTTTCAAAAACAGGTCTCCAGAGATCGAGATAGTCTACTTTCTCGGAATTGGACAAGCTCTTATTGCAATTCGCAGGCACATACCAGTCAACAAATTGGGTGACTTCTCGCAGCATATGATCAACATCATAAGCGGGGATAAATTCTGGGCAATCCGTTGCCCGCTGATGAAGAGCGATGAGGGTATCGACCGCCAACTCATAGAGGGGATAGGGATCATGGCCTGCTTGCAACAGTTTTGTATAAGTCGTCTCACCAAAATCCTCTATGGCCAGTAACCCTTGGGACAAATCTTCGGCGAGGATGGCAGGCGCTGAAAATCCAAGATCCTTCAAATGGGATGCCACGCGCACAAATTGGGTGGGATTTTCAGGAGGTGGTGCATCCATCAAGAGTCCCCCCTCATAGCGGAAATATTGTCGCTTCGAGGCATCACAAGGCAACGCCGTCAGGGATTGATGGCCTAAAAAGAGATGCCGTTGCGCTACCCGGTCGAGGGGATCAACTTGTGGTTTCTGGTAAGGTTTTAAGCGACTCATGGGGTCCTACTAAGGTTATGGTAATTTCTCGCGTTGTTTCATTGACGATTTTTAATGTGATATCAATTCGTCGGCGGGGCAATAAATCAGCCAACCGCTCCGGCCATTCTATCAAGCATATGGCCTCATGAAAAGCATCTTCAAGGCCTAACTCAAAGTTTCCTGAGGGTAAAGAAAAATTTGAAGATCTGTAAGATAGAGACCTTTTTAGCAAATTAAACTGATATTCCTGAAATAACTCACCCTCTTTGAAACTTTAGGAACTAGCGTATTTTTACGGTATTGCAAAAATATATTTTGTGTCTCTACAATAATGCTCATTTTTTAATAAGTACTTTATGTTTATTAAAATTTATTATTTAGCATGGAGAAAAAAATACATAAATATTTAAAACAAACAACTTTTGCTTTATTAGTGACAGGACTCTGTTCTCAAATAGGGTTTACATCTGAAGAGGGTAAGGAAAGTAAGAAAAGAAAGTCTTCTCATTCTTCTATCGCTCATACTGAACGCTTACAGGGAGATCAAACTTCAGCAGTAATATCTCCTATGCTTAAGTCCCAGAAGACTGAGGATGAACCTCAAATAGATCTTCGTAATCTTGGTAAGCTTTTTGAGTTGCCTTATCACGTTCGTATGCAACTCTACGGACTTTTGGATAGCACAACTCTTAAGTTCTTAAATATTCAAAACAGAGCATTACGATGTGAGATCTTTCAACAAAGAGGAGGTAGAATAGACTTAAAAATAAACACTCCTGTAGAAGCTTTAAGGGGGATGCTTAGGAAAGTCGGAAAAATAGACCTAGTGGCTAACTGTCTGAGATATTTGAATGTTCAAGGCTTGAGTGTTCTTGCAAAGCAAGATGGAACAGTTGATAAAACTCAATTCTTGGATGACGAAATCGTGGACCTCCTTGCCAGGTGCAAAAATTTGAAATCTTTCGCATTGTCTAGCTGTATAATCTGTCCCGGTGGTAAGAATTGGACTGAAGAAAGTACGGAAAATTGGGGAAATAACCAAAACCCTTTAAGACCTGTGGCTAGAAACGCCCTTACTCGCCTTTGCGAGGTTATATCAACAGAAACTTTATGCGAAGAGTTGATTTACGATTCAACTCCTTATTCTGAAAATTGGGAGTGGGACCACGAAGATTGCCATGTTAATGGTCCTTTCGATTCCGATTCTGCCCTAAAAATTGTGCGTAAATCTTTTAATTTTTCAAAATTGAAAAAATTAAAAATTGGTTTAAATTTTGATACCACCTCCCTTTCTAAAATAGTTAAAGAAAAAATAGAATATATGACTTCATTGGAATATTTAAATTTACATTTTTGTGGGGATTTTCAAGAACTATTTATTGAGCTCCTGGGAAAAGTCAAAAATAATAGCAAACTAAAAGTATTTAAATTAGAATCTGAAGAATACTCATACGGCTTTAATCTTAGAATGCTCACTGAAATTTTTAATTCTGATCTATATATACAAAGAATATATCTTCATAATTTATGGTTTGACTGTGATCATCAAAATATTTTTAGGGAATTATGCCAAGCTGTAAACCAATCTAGAAGTTTAGTTAAACTGAAATTTTTAGCACTTAAATTGCCTTATGGACAAGGTTTTTATAATGGGCTCAACCTCTTATTCAGGATAAAAGTTTTTTGCCATAATTGTCGTGAACCAATAGAAAACAAATGTTTTGATCCGAAGAATTTTACAAGGAAAAGCTTAATAATTGAGACTTTTTGCGAAGAGTGCAAGGCAAACGGTGAGTAATGGGTCCAGTTTTTAAATTCGTCGTCTGGCCATCCCTTCAGTTGAGGAGATCAACTTGTGGTTTCTGGTAAGGTTTTAAGCGACTCATGGGGTCCTACTATGGTTATGGTAATTTCTCGTGTTGTTTCATTGACGATTTTAAAAGTGATATCAATCCGTCGGCGGGGTAATAAATCAGCCAACCGCTCCGGCCATTCTATCAAGCATATGGCCTCATGAAAAGCATCTTCAAGGCCCAGTTCAAACACTTCCTCGGGGTCTTTGAGACGATAAAGATCGCAATGCCACACTTCGCCTTGAGGGGTATCATAAGCTTGTACAAGCGTGAAAGTCGGACTGGGGACATCTATGTCTTGACCAACCATAGTTTGAATGAGAATGCGCGCAAATGTCGTTTTCCCGACGCCCAAATCCCCCCACAAGGCAATCACGTCTCCTGGCCGCAAAGCTTCTGCCAGAGGCTGCACCAAGCTACTGAGGTCTTGTTGAGTGAGGGTGTAGGTGAATGTCATATATCTTACAACTTACTATGCTGCAACAACATGTGTTACTGCGGGACGAAATTTTGAATGGTTTCTTTTGATGACAATATCAACATCCCAATCGAGTAAATTGAGGAGATGGATTAAGCGATCAATAGAAAACTTGTGAAGACGTCCTCTAAACAAATCAGAAACATCAGGTTGCTTTAGACCCAAGACACGGGCTGCCTGCGTCTGAGTCAGTTTTCTCGAAATGATGGTTTTTTGGATCTTTCGAGCCAATTCAGCCTTAGCCAGAACTTCCTCAGGCTCTTTAATCTTTAGGTCAGCAAATATATTATCGCTCGCCTTAATAATTTTTTCCGTCATTTCTTTCTCCTTTCATAATCTTCTTGAGCTCTTTTAAACCGCGCCTCAATCAGATCAATTTCTTTCTTTGGTGTTGCAATTCCATGCTTAGACTTTTTTTGAAAGGCATGGAGAACATATATAGCTTCTTTAAGTGTGACTGTATAAACAACTCTAAAGGTATTAGTGTTATGATCTTCAACAATCTCTAAAACTCCTGATCCCTTAAATCCTTTTAGAGGTTTTACTGAAGAATGTTTTTCTCCCATTTGTGCTAGGTAGAGAGCATAACCAGCTTCTTCTCGAACCTCCTCAGGAAAGTCTAGTAGATCAATTTTTGTGCTACCAACCCAATACAATGGTTTTATCACACCTAACTCCCTCAATCTTTAATATAGTATTTTTACTATAATATTTCAAGGGGTAACTTGCTATATCCAAATAGTCGCAGGGGTTGCAAGGTAAATGTGTATTTATTAACGAATTATTAAACATTTATTTTCTAAAATTATCAAAATCTGCGAATATATAATCTTAGAAAGTCAGTATCTCCCCCTCACTGCTCCAGCAACAATCGATCGTCATCCATGGCCGTGCCGAATTGTTTCAGCAAATCTGGAACGGTCAATTTCTTGCGTTCTTTACCAGAAACATCGTAAATGACTTTGCCTTCATGAAGCATCACGGTTCGAGTGCCGCTATGCAAGGCTTGTTGCAAACTGTGGGTGACCATGAGTGCCGTGAGACCTTTTGTGGTGATAATCTCTTCTGTTAGATTCATCACAAACGCAGCAGTCTTTGGATCAAGAGCAGAACTATGTTCATCGAGAAGCAGAATCTTTAAGGGACTTAAACTTGCCATCAACAAACTGACCGCTTGGCGCTGACCACCGGAAAGGAGGGACATCGACGTGTCGAGCCGATTCTCCAACCCCAATTTCAGGACTTTCAGCGTTTCGGCATAAAACTCCCGATCGGATTTAGACAGTCCTTTCGTCAACCCGCGACTCATGCCGCGACGATGGGCCAAGGCCATGTTCTCCGCAATGGTCAAATCCCCACACGTTCCGGCGAGGGGGTCCTGAAAGACGCGGGCAACCAGATCGGCACGTGCATGGGCGGGGAGGCGCGTGACGTCCTTATCATCGATGTGAATGGTGCCGGCACTCGACATGACTTCTCCTGCAAGCGCATTCAACAGGGTCGACTTTCCGGCCCCATTACTTCCAATTACGGTGATGAATTCACCCTCGCCAATCTTTAAATTTATCCCTCGCAAGGCCTTTTTTTCCATCACTGTTCCTGGTGCGAAGGTAACTTTTAGGTGGGATACGGTAATCATGCTTTCCTCCCCACGCGAAGTTTGCTGCTTAAACCGGGAAGAAGCATGGCGGATGCCACCAATATGGCCGTGACCAAATTTAAGTCAGAAGCTTGGAATCCTTCCACGTTTAAGGCCATCGCCCGAATGATGAAGTAGAGAATCCCCCCCAACATGCACGCGATGATGGACTGCAAGACGGTCCGAGTGGGGAAGAGAGCTTCCCCAATAATGACCGCGGCCAAGCCAATGATGATGGTTCCAAGCCCCATGGTGACGTCAGCAAATCCGTGGACTTGAGCATATAAAGCGCCCCCCAATGCCACAAGAGCATTAGAGGAACTAAGTCCGGTCATGACCATGCGACGGTCGTTAATACCTTGCGCACGGCCCATTTTGGGATTGCTTCCCGTGGCTCGAATGGCAAGCCCGAGGCGTGTGCTCAAAAACCAATACATCCCAAAGATAACCAAAAGGGTAATGAATCCTAAGGAAACAGAGTTGGGAACAAGCCCCATCCATCCGCTTAAAATCGTCCTCTCACCTAAGAGGGCGATGTTGGGTCGCCCCATGATGCGCAAGTTAACGGAGTATAGGGCCAACATGGACAAGATACCCGCTAACAAATTTAACATACGCAAGTGTGTTGATAACCAGGCGGTAACAAGGCCTGCAGCGGAGCCTGCCAGCACGGCCGCAAACGTAGCTGCATAAGGGTTCACACCCCCCGTAATGAGGGTGGCTGCAACGGCAGCTCCCAAGGGAAAGCTGCCATCGACGGTCATGTCGGGAAATTGAAGGGTGCGAAAGGATAAGTAAACCCCAATCACAACCAAGCTATAGATGAACCCGAGCTCAACGGCTCCCACAAATTGGATCCAGTTTAAAGGTGCACTCATGGTTTCTCTCCGATGATCTTTGCTTGTGCTTTAAGATCTTCTGGAATTGTGACCCCCATGTCTTTGGCTGCCTTTAAATTGAGCATCAAAACCAAGGGATGATCCGTTTCAACAATCAAATCACCCGCTTTTTCGCCTTTCAAGATTTTAGCAACTTTTGCGCCTGCGGCCCGGCCGAGTGTATCACGATCATATGCTTGTGCTGCGAGGGCGCCCCTTTCAACGGAGCCCGCATCACCAGCAAAGATCGGCAATTGAAATTTCTTACCCAAAATGACAATGCTCTCCATCGCCGCTACGGCTGTGTTGTCATTGGGAATATATATAGCATCCACTTTACCGACCAATTTCGTGGTTGCTGATACAATGTCGCTGGACTTGTCAGCAGTAGCTATGACAAGAGTGAAACCTCTTTTCATGGCTTCTTCTCTCAACTGTTGTACAGCTTTTACAGAGTTTGTTTCCCCAGGGTTATAGACAACACCAATATTTTTTACAGAAGGGACAAGCTTCTTCACCAAGTCGAGTTGAGAACTGGCTTTTAAAGCATCGCTCACACCTGTAACGGCTTCAGGTCGCGCATCCAAACGGGTGACCAATTTTGCTTCTAAAGGGTCAGTTACGGCCGTGAAGACGATGGGGACATTTTGCTCAGCCATGGGTTTCATCAAAGATTGGGCCGATGGCGTTGAAATGGCCACAGCCACCGCTGGCTTCAAGCTGGCAAAGTTACTGGCAATGAGGTTAGAAGTTGCCATATTTCCTTGGGCATTTTCATAAACAATCTTCACCGTTTGGCCATCGATATAACCAGCGTCCTTCAGTGCCGCAAGGATGCCTTCCCGTTCTAGATCAAGGGAAACATGCTGTACAATTTGTGAAATCACAACAATTGGTAGGGGGGACGGATCATCGGCTTTAAGAGGACAGGTGAATAAGGAGAAGAGAAGAACAGGGAGAATACGAGAAATTGTTTTTATTGAGGCACAAAGAGATTTAAGAACGGTGTTTGTTATGAGACCTTGCATTTTAATTGTCGCTTTCTTTTTCGTAATAAATTAATGTTTTCATTCATATTTTCATTTGTGTGCCAATAATAAAAACAGCTTCTAAATCGTAAATGCAACATGGTGACTACTCCTATTTAATTATAAATCATAAAAGATTAACAAAGGTTAATATACGAAAAAAATTCTTAAGCTGCAACCTTAAGATTAAGGCGATTCCATACATCCTCCAGGGCATCGCCGAGTTGATGGATCATTTCTGGGGTATGAGAAGGGGTGACAGTCAAGCGAAGACGCTCTTGACCGCGGGGGACTGTAGGGTAGTTGATTGGTTGAACATAGATACCATATTCCCGTCGTAAAATATCACACACCGTAAAGCATTGAAGCGGATCTCCAACAATAATGGGAACAATGTGACTGGATAAGCGTTGAAACGGGATCGAGCTTTTTTCCAAGCAGGCTTTTAGCTTCTCAACATTGCGCCATAATTGGTTGCGCAAGGTCGTGTCGTTACGCAAAATTGAGATGGATTTGTGGGCAGCTGCCACAACACCGGGGGGCAATGAGGTTGTGAAAATAAAACCAGAAGCCACACTTCGCACATAATCAACAAGAGGGGTGGACCCAGTAATATACCCACCAATCACCCCATAAGCCTTAGCAAAGTTGGCTTGAATAATATCGATACGATCTTGCAAGCCGAGTTGAGCGGCAACCCCTGCGCCTCCTGGGCCATACAGTCCAACAGCGTGAACTTCATCCAGATACGTGATGGCATTAAACTCCTCAGCTAAATCGCAAATGCCCTCAATGGGGGCGATATCCCCATCCATAGAATACACAGAAATAAAGGCTATGATTTTGGGTCGCGCTGGATCAAGAGATTTTAAGTTTTCCCGCAAATCATTTAAGTTGTTGTGGCGGAAAATCCTGCGTTCTGATTTACCGGCACGAATCCCTTGGATAATCGAAGCGTGGTTTTTCTCATCACTTAACACAACGCAATGGGGTAGGGCTTGGGCGAGGGCAGAAATTGTGGCCTCGTTGGCATTATAGCCAGAGGTGAAAATCAATCCTTTTTCTTTGCCGTGAAGAGTCGCAACTTCTTGTTCTAAAAGCACATGGCTGTGAGCCGTGCCTGAGATATTGCGGGTACCACCCGATCCTGCACCATAGTGCTGTGCAGCTTGAACCATGGCTTCAATAACTTCTGGGTGCTGGCTCATCCCAAGGTAGTCATTACTGCACCAAATAATGACCTTTTTCTCCCCATCCGGGCTATGCCACAGAGCATAAGGCGCTTCACCAACGATGCGCTCCAGATCAGCAAATATTCTATAACGTCCTTCGCCTTTTAGAGACTGGATGTGCGTTGAAAAAATATGATCGTAGTTCATGAGCCTATAATTTTTTATGCCGTAAAGGGACACTTAAATGATATGATTACATCATATCAAAAATGAGACCCACGTACCATGTCCTAAATAAGGTCATATAATGACAGCATTAGAAGTCGAATTACAAGAGGTTCCTGTCTACTCCGTCACAGAAATTTCACAAAACTTGAAGCAGATGGTCGAAAAAACCTATGGTCATGTTCGGGTTCGAGGCGAAATTTCTGGGCTGAAGCGTCATACATCAGGCCATACCTATTTTGCGTTGAAGGATGCGGATGCGGTGATGGACGCTGTTTCTTGGCGGGGAAGTCTGAAAAGAAGTCCCGTTGCCTTGGAAGAGGGGCTGGAAATCATCGCTCTTGGGCGCCTAACCACCTATCCTGGTCGCTCAAAGTATCAGATGGTTGTGGAAGAGTTTGAGCCAACGGGCCAAGGGGCCCTCCTGAAACTACTGGAGGAACGAAAAGCCCGTTTAGCAGCGGAAGGTCTCTTTGAAGTTGCGCGCAAAAAGCCCCTGCCCCCTTACCCTCAGAAAATTGGAGTCGTGACCTCACCAACAGGCGCGGTTCTTCAAGATATCCTCCATCGCTTGGAGGACCGATACCCCTGTCATGTGCTGGTTTGGCCCGTTTTGGTTCAAGGGCAAGGAGCGGCTGAACAGGTGGCGGCTGCGATTGAGGGGTTTAATGCGATGGCCAGTCCCCCCGATTTGATAATCGTGGCGCGGGGCGGCGGAAGCCTGGAAGATCTTTGGGCGTTTAATGAAGAGATCGTGGTGCGGGCGGCTGCCAATAGTCGAATTCCCTTGATCTCTGCCGTGGGCCATGAAACAGATACGACGCTCATTGATTATGCGTCTGATCGCCGGGCGCCTACACCGACGGCCGCAGCCGAAATGGCGGTGCCTGTCTTGGTGGATTTGTGGCAATATTTGCAAGATCGCCAGCAACGGATGACGGCTGTGATTGCCCAAGAATTAGAACGTCGTAAAATGACGCTTCTGGCAGCGTCTCGCGGGTTGCCAGATTTAACACGCCTTCTGGAAGACAAGATGCAACGCCTGGACGAGTGGGCCGAACGGTTACCGGCGTTAGTGCGCAATTATGTGCAGAACCTGGAACTTCGCCTGCCCACACTCGCCCAACAATTTAAGGCGTCTGCCCGTCGATATTATGAGGTCACAAACCAGCAATTTGAGTTGGTGGCCAGTCGGTTGAACCACGCCTCCTACCAGCGTATCCTTGATCGGGGATTTTGTTGGACGACCACGGCCGATGGCACCTTCATTACGCGCGCAAAACAAATAAAGAAGGGCGCCACCCTTACCCTTCATTATGGGGATGGCGATGTGCCCGTGGTAGAGGCCTCAGGTCCAGTAGTGCGCGGAAAGAAGACAGGAAATGATGAGCGGCAGAAAGAGTTGTTTTAATCTGTTTTCTTATGATAGTCTCCAATCAAATTTTATATATCTTATTAAAATAAAAATGGAGTGATTTTGTGTTCAGGAAATCAGAGAAAATAGTTAATGCTCTCTTGCAAAAAAAACTCGTGTCATTCTTCTTTATGCTTTCATTCTCTGAAGTAAATGTTGCGATGGAAACACCTACTTCACAAGAAGGAGCACAAAAAAAGATATGTGAGTTAACACTCGAGAATGGATACAAATTGGTCCCTTATCAAAAGAAGCATAAACGTGATTTTAAGGCTGTTGTGAATAACGAAGGGGTTTATCCCTATATCAGGGATGGCAAGCTTTGGTCAGATGAGGTTATAGAAGCACGACATGTGGCCTATTTGAAGGGCAATTGTAATGACAACAGTGTCTATAAGCCGAATACGTTTCTTGCCTGCTGGGTTCTTCTCGCTCCCAAGGGGGAAGTTATTGGACGGGGAGGTTTTCAGGTTGAGGATGGTTGCGCCCCAATAGCCACGGAAGTTTTTTTTGCCATAGAGAAAGATTTTCAAGGAAAGGGTTTGGGAACGGCATGTTTCAAAGCCATTGTGAACTGGTTTGATCAAACCGTTGGCTCTGATATCCTCTTACGCTGGCTTACTATGAAAGAAAATGCGATCTCCCGAAAACTTGCTAAAAGTCTTGGGTTTGAGCCCCGAATGACATTATGGTCTGGTCAACCCGGTCAGGTTTTCGTCAATCAATGGAATAAAAACTACCTTGTTTATGAGCGCAAGGGTCTAAATACGGACGGCTAAGAGAAAGGGGGTCTGAAAATCCACCACGAAGAGGTGAATTTGACAAATTGCTGCATTCATCTCCATCTTATGCTATTGTCTTGAAATGACTGATTCAAAAAGAAAACTTGTCTTCCTCATCACGGAACTTGGGTACTTTTGCTCCCATCGCTTAAGCCTGGCTAAGGCTGCAAAGCAGGCGGGGTTTGAGGTGGGGATCATCACGAATTGTGAGGCGCGCCCGCAATTGACGCGTTATGAAACCGATCTAAAGCAATTTGACATCTTTCATGTGCCCTTTCACCGCTCCCGCCTGAATCCCTTTGCTGAACTCAAGACTCTTTGGCAGATTGGGAAGCTCTACCGCAAGCTTCGCCCGAATATTGTCCATCAAGTCGCCTTAAAGCCTGTGATTTACGGTACTATTTGGGCACGCCTCACGGGAATGCCGAGGATTATCAATGCTTTAGGGGGAATGGGATATTTATTTACGCACCGGACCTTGAAATCGGGGGTCATTCGCCCTATATTATCTCTTACCCTTAGAATTCTGCTGAAAAGTCCCCAATGTGAGCTGATTTTGCAGAATCCGGATGATGCGGATTTAATGGCCCCCTTAGTGGGGCCTGATAAAATCCACTTGATTCGGGGAGCAGGTGTTGACTTGAAGGCATTTTATCCGACGCAGCCTTCACAAACTCAAACATTTAATGCCTTGATGGTCAGTCGTTTGTTGTGGAGCAAGGGGTTGAGCGAACTTAATGAAGCTGCAAAGATTTTGAAACGAGAAGGTATTCCGCTCCAAATTCAAGTGGCGGGGGGCCTTGATCCTCAAAACCCAGCATCCGTACCAGCCGCGACAATAGAGGCTTGGAAGGCGGAGAACGTGATTACATGGCTTGGGCCAGTTGAAGATGTTGCTTCCCTGTATGCGCTAACTGACATCGCCGTTTTGCCGAGTTATCGAGAAGGATTGCCAAAATCCCTGTTGGAGGCCGCCGCCTGCGGTAAGCCCATTGTGACAACCGATGTCCCTGGTTGTCGGGAGGTTGTGTCTGAGGGTGAAAATGGCATTCTCGTGCCCCCAAAAGATGCTAAAGCTCTGGCAAATGCTTTAAAGACCCTCGTTGAATCTTCTGAACTTCGCCTGGAAATGGGAAGAAAGAGCCGCGTGAAGGCCGAGTTGGAATTTGATGAACAGAAGATAATTGCACAGACGCTCGAGGTTTATGGGTAGGGGTTTTTAGAATATCTATGTAAGGTCTCGTGTACGTCATTGCGAGGCCAATCAAGAGGAAAGTAAATTATACAAAAGGACCACACATGACCTTTGCAACGATACTTCCAAATCAAGGGATCTTAAAGATTACCGGCAAGGATCGGTCTGCCTTTTTGCAAGGGTTGATTACCAATGATGTGGAGAAAATTTCTCCAACCCAAGGAATCTATGCCGCCCTCTTAAGCCCTCAAGGTAAATTTCAGTATGATCTATTCATTGTCTCCATGAAGGACCCGAATGGAGAAGAATCTTGGCTGATGACATGTGACCTTGATCGAGCCGACGCCCTTCTCAAGCGCTTGTCCTTGTATAAGTTGCGCTCAGAAGTTGGACTCGAGAATGTGAGCGATCGCTATACAGTTTCTGCGATTTGGGGCCCCAAAGCTCTCGAAATAGTGAATCTACCTTCCACCTCAGGTGCCACACGGTCCCTAGAAGGGGGTTGTGTCTTTGTGGATCCCCGGCTGACAGAACTGGGTGCTCGGGTCATCATGAATCGGGATAAAATACAAGAATTTTTTGAAAGTCATGGAATAACACCAACATCCTTTGACGACTATGATCATCATCGCCTGATTGTTGGCGTGCCTGATGGCAGTCGAGACGTTTTGATTGATCGGGGTATTTTGTTGGAATGTGGATTTGATGAGTTGAATGCTCTTGATTGGAATAAGGGATGTTATATGGGGCAGGAGCTCACGGCACGAACCCGCTATCGTGGTTTGGTTCGTAAACGCCTTATCCCGGTTCGAATTGAGGGAAAGACCCCCCTCTTTCAAAGTCCCGTTCTTCAAGGAGGAGTAGAAGTTGGAGAAATGCGCACATCTATACAAAACATCGGCATTGCTATGATTCGCCTTGAGGCACTATCAAAGGCTTTGCCCTTTCAGTGTGAGGATGCTACCCTAACTCCACATATTCCTCATTGGATGTGCTTGCCTTCTTTAGATGAGGAAGTCTAGGATAATGTCAGATTTAGCGCCCTTTTTACAAACATTGCGAGATCGGTTGACGATCACTGAAGTGATTCGTCCTCACGTTAAATTGACGCGCAAAGGCCGTGAATCAACAGGGCTTTGCCCTTTTCATAAAGAGAAAAGTCCCTCGTTTACTGTTAGTGATGAAAAGGGTTTTTATCATTGTTTTGGCTGCGGCGCTCATGGAGATATTTTTGATTTTGTCATGCAAAAACAAAATATGCCTTTTATGGAAGCGGTTGAAATGCTGGCAAACTTGCTGGGACTTGAGATCCCTAAGCTTCAGGCTGACTCCTTAGCCCAATCGTCCCAACCCAAACCAGACGCATCTTTATATGAAGTCATGGAAGCGGCCTGTTGTTGGTATCAGCAGCAACTCACCTTAAGTCATGGAGAGCCTGCCAGAACCTACTTTGAGCAGCGGGGTCTTGAATCACAAACCATCGCCCAATGGCGATTAGGATACGCTCCGGAACAGGGTTTACAAAAGGCTCTTGAAAAGAAGGGCTTTTCTGAAGCACTTATGATCCAGGCTGGGTTGATTGGCCGGGCGGAAGAGCGTAACACAACCTATGATCGGTTTCGCACCCGGTTGATGTTCCCGATTTGGGATGGTAAAGGCCGTGTGATTGCCTTTGGTGGTCGTATCCTGAAAGAGGGGGACCCCAAATATCTGAATTCGCCAGATACCCCGACGTTTATTAAAGGCAAAACCTTATACGCCTATAATTTTGCTTTGCCCATAGCACGTCAAAAAGATGCATCGGGAGAGGGGCTAATTGTTGTTGAAGGGTATATGGATGTCATCGCGATGCATCAGGCGGGATTCACAACAGCTGTGGCCCCTTTGGGCACGGCCTTAACCCATGATCAGATGGCGCTTCTCTGGCGGGGAACAGAAGACCCAATCTTGTGTTTCGATGGGGATGCAGCCGGAACACGTGCAGCCCATCGGGCTGCTGAAAAGGCTTTAGGGATTCTAAAGGTTGGACAAACCTTGAGATTCTGTTTTTTGCCAGCTGGAGAAGATCCGGATAGTCTGTTACGATCAGGCCGGAAGGACGCATTTCGCCAGATTTTAAGCAGTCCTCAACCTTTGGTGGATGTCCTATGGTCGATTTTTCAAAAGGGTCGCCTCTTTCAAACACCGGAACAGAAAGCTAAGGCACGACAAGATTTGGGAGAGTTAATGAAAGAAATTGGTGATCTTGACGTACGCCATTTTTATCGGGAGGAGTTGAATAATCGACTTCAGGCTCTAACGGAGCCCAAAGGAAGAGATCAAGGGAGTTATGCTAAAGGGTATGATCAGGGGAAGTATTTCAAAAAATCCTCCATTAATTCAATCTCTTCAGCGGGATCTTCGCTGATGGTTGCCCGGGTGTCACCAAATAAAAATCATTTGGGACACAAGATTTTACTGGCAACTTTGATAAATCATCCTACATTAGTAGAAGACACTGCAGAATCATTACAGCTATTAGCGGATGATGCGGTGAGTTTTGATGAAATGCGCCAAGCTATTTTGTCCATTGTGGCTGATAATCCCACCATCCATGCAACTGAGTTGCAGGAGTTGTTGAAACAACAGGGATTTGCTGCATTGTTAGCAGAAGTGTTAACGCCTCAGGTCTATTCATTTGCACCATTTGCAAAAGTATCAAGCACTTATGAGGAGGCACTGGCTGGTTGGAAAGAAGTTTGGTATAGAACCGTCGCCAAACATTATTTGGCGGCTGAAACACATCGAACAGCTGCGGCAGTTCGAGATCAATTTGATGAAGAAACATGGGAACGATTTAAGTTTTTAAAAAACCAGGTTGTTTTTAAAAAGGACGAAAAAAGAGGAGTATAAAATATGGCTAGTAAAGTTGCCAAGAAATCAGAGAATCAAGACCTTCCTGCACATGATGTTGCTGGAGATGAAGTTGATATTCCATTGATGGAATTGAGTAAATCAAATCCTTCCCTGAAGCGCCTCATCGCCCGTGGTAAAGATCGTGGATACATTACTTATGACGAACTGAATGAAACATTGCCTCAAAATCAATTGTCATCGGACCAAATCGATGAAGCCATGACAATGATTGCGGAAATGGGCATCAGCATTGTTGATAGTGATGAAGTTGATGAGACACTCACAGAGGTAGAGCAACCCGCCCGGGAATTGACCGGCTTTGAAACCGGTTTCGAGGCAGAGGAAGAAGCGACAGAATCAGCGGGTCGCACCGATGATCCTGTGCGCATGTATTTGCGTGAAATGGGGAATGTGGAGTTATTGTCTCGAGAAGGCGAAATCTCCATTGCGAAACGTATCGAGTCCGGTAAAGAGATGATGCTGGGGGGTTTATGTGAAAGTCCGTTAACGACACGTGCTCTTGATTATTGGCGAGAGCAATTGCATGCCGGCACAATGATGCTGCGAGAAATTATTGCTTTGGATACCAATGCAAATTTTGATGAAGATGGGGCCGAAGATGATGATCTATTGGAAGTCGAAAATGAGAACGCAGTAGAAGGTGAAGAGGAAGTAGCAGCTACTGCTGAACAGGCAGCTGAGCCCACAACCCCTCCGTTATCTGTGGTTGAGCAAAGCATGTACCCAAAGGTTACAGATTTAATGGATCGGTATAGTGAAGTCTATGCCACGTTATGGAGCCATCAAGAAAAGTTGATTGCAAATTCAACGAAGTCAGATGAGATTGAGTCTGATAAGGACTATCAAAAGATTAAGGCAGAGCTGATTGGCTTGATGGAAGAAATCAAGCTGAATCCTCATCGTATTGAAGATTTAATGCGCCAGCACCAGAATATTATTCGGTCTATCAGTTCTCAAGAACGAGCCTTGGCTGGATTTGCAGATGCATGTGGGATTAAGCGAGAGCAATTCCTAGATCAGATGAACTGTGTTCATATCAATGAGGCTTGGATTAAGAGTATGAAAAAACTCACCGGCAAGGGTTGGGCAACTTTTATGGAACGTCATGAAATTGACCTCCAACGCTTGGTGGCCAGTATTATTGCTGTTGAAGAAGAAACAGGATTGCCCTTCCGCGAATTCCGCCGGACAGTCACAACCATTCAAAAAGGGGAGCGGGAATCTTCTCGTGCCAAAAAAGAAATGATTGAAGCCAACTTGCGGTTGGTGATTTCCATTGCGAAGAAGTATACCAATCGAGGTCTGCAGTTTTTAGATTTGATCCAAGAAGGCAACATCGGGTTGATGAAAGCCGTGGATAAGTTTGAATACCGTCGCGGATATAAGTTTTCGACCTATGCCACTTGGTGGATTCGTCAGGCCATCACTCGCTCGATCGCTGATCAAGCGCGTACCATCCGTATTCCAGTCCACATGATTGAAACCATTAACAAAATGGTTCGTACCTCCCGTCAAATGATGCATGAAATTGGCCGTGAGCCAACCCCAGAGGAATTGTCAGAAAAGTTGATGATGCCGCTGGAAAAGGTCCGCAAAGTCATGAAAATTGCCAAGGAGCCAATCAGTTTAGAGACGCCGATTGGCGACGAGGAAGATAGTCATTTGGGCGACTTTATTGAAGATAAGAATGCGTTACTGCCCATTGATGCCGCGATTCATGCGAACTTGCGTGACACCACAACTCGTGTTCTGGCCAGCCTTACGGCTCGTGAAGAGCGGGTATTGCGGATGCGCTTTGGTATTGGTATGAACACGGATCACACTCTCGAAGAGGTGGGTCAACAATTTGCTGTTACTCGTGAACGTATTCGACAAATTGAAGCCAAGGCTTTACGCAAACTAAAGCACCCTAGCCGGTCTCGTAAGTTACGCAGCTTCTTGGATACGTAAGAGCTTTGTAATTTTACCCCCTCCCCTTGCTCGGCTATGCTAATCAGCTATGTCATGGCAAGTGAGGGGTTTTAAAACTACAAATTCATGTGGTTACGTCATTGCGAGGAGCAAATGCGACGTGGCAATCCATGTACTCTTAAGTTCCTTGAAGCATAGAATACTTTAAGAGATTCAAATACATGGATTGCCGCGTCGCTTACGCACTTTGTGCGTCGCGCTCCTCGCAATGACGTAATGCTTTAATTTACATCATCAATTTTTCGACACCTCTCTTTAACTTACTGCCCCCACCCCTTAACCTTTCCTTAAATGATTTTGATCTAAAATTACATGTTGAATGAAATTTAAATAATTTAAGGAGTTATAAAATGAAGATTAATAAATCAATGGGTCTTTTAGCATTAAGTGTGAGTGTTTTCTTTATCGGGGAAACAGATGCATTCGGTAAGAAAAAACAAGCTTCTGCACCAGTTCAAGAAACGGAAGGACAGTGCAAAATGAGTTGCGAAAAAGTAACTGGTAATTCCAGAAGTGAATTGCAAATGAAAAAACAGGACTGTGTAAAATCATGCAAGGAAAAATACAAAGCCAAATAAATCCTTGTTGCTAAGTTTTTTATTGAGTGTTTTAAAAAATTCTGATCATGTTCCTCTCCCGTTGCAGGGAGAGGATTTTTTGTCAATTATCCACCATTTCATTTTGACCGGGTGTCCAGGCAGGAGTGCAAGACAGAAAAATGCCCAAATTGCCTTCCCAGTAGAATTTCTCGCCCGGTTCGATCAAAACCATATCCCCTGTTTGAAGAAGCTGCTCGGTGTCATTCACGACGACTTTGCCATTGCCCTCAAAAATATATCCAATTTCTTTGCTCTTATTATTGCGGGCATAGCCGGTCGTGGGGTAGCGCCCCGTCACTCTGGCTACGGCAACATTAATCATCTCATCCCCAATCGGATGTTCGGTAACAACGCAAGTATCACTCACTCTTTTGTCAAAAGATTGATGTTTCAGTAAAATTTTCATGGAAATAGCCCTAATTTCAGTGTTGAGGTCGTAAAATAAATTAAAATATCATTGTGACTTTTTAAGTCAACAGTGTAATGTTATCCTGATTCCAACAGGAGGTTTCATGAGACTCACACAGCGTGTTAAGAAAGTTCTTTCGTATTACGAAAGCGATAATCCCGGAACAAAGGCAAATCTTGCCCGATTGATGATGCATGGCCGCCTTGCAGGCACCGGAAAGATGATTATTCTGCCCGTTGATCAAGGATTTGAACATGGGCCCCGTACGTTTGTGTCCAATCCGGCTGCTTTTGACCCCCATTATCATTTCAAAATGGCCATCGATGCGGGCTTGGCGGCTTACGCTGCCCCTTTGGGATGGCTAGAAGCGGGTGCTGATACATTTGCCGGTGCCATTCCAACGATTCTCAAAATCAACAGCAGCAACAGTCTTTATTCCAAAGATAATCCCCCGGATCAAGCGGTGACCGGTTCTGTCGGAGATGCTTTGCGCCTTGGATGCTCGGCTATTGGCTTTACCATTTATCCAGGATCAGACGCTTCCTTAGAGATGTTTGAAGAAATTCGCGAATTGGCAGCAGAAGCGAAGGCATGCGGTCTGGCTGTGATTATTTGGTCTTATGCACGAGGTGCCCTCTCAAAAGCTGGAGAAACCGCCATTGATGTGGTTTCTTATGGCGCACACATGGCCGCTTTGTTGGGGGCGCACATCATCAAAGTAAAGTTGCCATCGGCACATTTAGAAAATGAAGAGGCGAAGAAGCAGTATATTCAACATGGTATTAAGATTGATACGATGGAAGATCGGGTCCGTCATGTTGTTCAGTCTTGCTTTCAGGGGCGTCGATTGGTTATCTTCTCAGGAGGCGAAGCCAAGGATGTGAAGAGCATCTATGAGGATGCTAAAGCGATTGCTGCTGGTGGTGGGAATGGGTTGATTATTGGTCGCAACTGCTTCCAAAGACCTCGAGATGAGGCTATGAATATGCTCGGTGGGTTAACCGACATCTTTAAAGAACAAAAATGAAAGGACGTTCATGAAAATTAGTGGAAATACCGTTAAGGTTGGTAATGTGATCGAATACGAAGGTAAGCTTTGGGTTGCTGTTAAAACACAACATACTCAACCAGGTAAGGGTGGGGCCTATATGCAAGTTGAATTGAAAAACTTGACGGAAGGTACCAAAACCAACGTACGGTTTCGCTCAGCCGAGACCGTTGAACGGGTGTCTTTGGATATTCATCCTTACCAGTATCTCTACGCGGAAGCAAATGACCTCATATTTATGGATCAAGGGACTTTTGAACAAATCACCTTATCTCGGGACTTTGTGGGGGATGCTGCCGATTTCTTGCAAGATGGCATGATTGTGAACGTCACTTCTTATGATGGAAAGCCCTTGAGCGTTCAGCTCCCAGACACGGTCATTTTGATGATTACGGAAGCAGACCCTGTCGTAAAGGGCCAAACCGCCTCCTCTTCCTTTAAACCCGCTGTGTTGGAAAATGGCATGCGCGTGATGGTGCCGCCCCATATTGGATCTGGCATGAAGATTGTGATTAACACCGATGACCGCTCCTACGTGGAACGGGCGAAAGAATAACGGCTCACATCTTTGATGATGTGACCCTTTTTGAAAGAGATTATTATGCTAACAGCTCGACTCACAGGGCGATCCGCTCTTGTGAATGTTATGGTATCTGCAACAGAAAAAGCAGGGCGTGCGTTAACCCGAGATTTTGGGGAAGTAGAACAGCTTCAAGTGTCGCGAAAAGGCTTGGGGGATTTTGTCTCAACGGCGGATCATCGCGCGGAGAAAATCTTAGTTCAAGAGCTCACCAAAGCCCGTCCTGGTTATTCCTTTTTGCTGGAAGAATCCGGAGCTATTGAGGGGACCGATACAGAGCATTGTTGGATCGTCGATCCTCTTGATGGGACATTAAATTTCCTTCACGGCATTCCCCAATTTTGCGTTTCTCTTGCTTTAAAGAAGGGGGACGAAATTGTCGCTGGAGTCATATACAATCCAATCCTGGACGAGCTTTATTGGGCTGAAAAAGGAAAAGGAACATTTTTGAATCAGCGACGCGTGCGGGTTTCTGGACGGCGCCATCTGGATGAGGCGATCGTGGCCATTGGAACACCCTATCGCCAACAATCCGATGTCGAAGCCATTAATTTTTCTAGCCGCTTGGTTGGTAAAGTGGCCGGAATGCGCCGATTTGGTTCAGCTGCTCTTGATTTGGCTTACCTTGCGGCAGGCAAGTTTGATGCCCTTTTTGCGACGGATTTACAACCCTGGGATCTGGCTGCCGGCATGCTCATGGTTCGCGAATCTGGAGGCTATATCAGCGATGCGAAGGGTGGGCAAGATATCTTGGGCACAGGGGGCGTTTTGGCTGCCAATGACCACCTATTTGATCCGATCTCTAAGATTTTGATCGGATGAGATTCTTCTAAATTACCATTTGCTCATGTAAAAATTAAAACTATTAATACCTAATCCCATCGAGGACAAGATAATGAAATTATATATAACCTTAGTTGCATTCTTTATATTAGCTTTTCAGGCTTCCCCAACACTGTCTGGCGATAAATTTGGAAGAGAAGAAAGTGAAGCTGATTCGGCTTCCTTGAAACGAAAGAAAATCAATGAGGTCATTCCTTTTGCCCCTCTCCCCTTTAAACCACTGGAGCACTCTGTTCCCTTCACTGTATCCCTTCAACACACAAAATTTGTAGGGTACTACTATCCTCATATTTGCCGCTGGGAAATAACAGCTCCGGGAAATTTCGTTAAGGATTATCTCACCAACCGCCTCAGCTCCCTTACGTTTTTGCGGGAGCTTGTGATACCTGGCAAAAGCTTGACTGATGATGACACAATCCCGTTGACCAAGTTAACAGGTTTAGTAGAATTGCGCAGCTGTGTCGGTACGATCACCTCGATTGGGGCTGGGCGAATTGCCCGTGCGATGACTCGATTAGAGAGGCTTGATTTGAATTGTCACAATCTTGGTGATGCAGGTGTAGCAGAAATTTGTAGAATAACCACTTTGGCGGAGCTTGATGTGGGAGCTTGCAACCTAACCAGTCACTGTGTCAATAGTGTGATCTTATTGCCAAATTTAACATCTCTTGTTTTGGATCGTTCCAACCTTGACTCAGCTGATATGGATAGATTATCTCTAGGATTGCCAGGCCTTCGGGTGCTTGATGTGACTCGAAATAGCATTCGTGATGAAGGTGTATGCTCAATTGCCAAAAATTTAAGTAGATTAGAAGTTCTGTCTGTGGATTCAAATGAACTCACGCCAAATTCCTCACAATATTTGAGACAAATAACAAATTTAAGGAGGCTCAAAATTGGGGAAGCAGCCTCTGTTAATTTCCATCTCAAAAAAAACTTGGAGGGGATGAAATGTGAAATAGAATGGCATAATTGGGTAGATATGAGTGCGCCAATACCTGAGGGGGAACCTGTCTTTCTAATTCCCTATAGCAATAAAAGGTATCCAATAAATGGACGATCCTCGTTATTTAAATTTCTCTAGCGTAGTTTTATTTATGGCTTCGAGGTTTTGCGAACCTTCTCGCCTTTGAGCTGGTTTGCTCGAACTTGATAAAGAGCGAGGGTCGTTGAGAAAATAACGCCTACTGCAAAGGTTGCTCCATATAGGATTAAGCCTTTCTCAGCGGTGGGAATCCATCCCCCCATATATAAATACCCAAAGAAAAACCCTGATATGAAGCCAATCAACGCTGTATAAAATAGAGAGCGAAAGAGAAAGGGAGTTCTACCCTTAAGTGCACCTGTTGAATAATTCGGTTTCTGTTGGAAAAACTCATCAATCATGGGAAGAACTTCTGGGAGATTGGAAGGCCCGAATCAATCTAAAGCGGCTGCTAAGGCGGATAGAGAGTTGATGGGTTGTGACCGTTAAGATAAAGCTGAGAAGAATTGTCAACAACGAATGGATTAAAAGCGGCATCATGGGCGGGGCAAAATGGGGCATTGTTATAAATATCGCGATAAAATCTAAACTCATCCAAATACCAATACCCAAGAGGAGAACAAAGAGAAATTTGCGCCCATAACGCCAAGAGCGTCGAAAGGGACATTTCCAGAGTTTGGAGAAAAAATCTTGGTTCGAGTCATTCATTGGCTTTATTAGATCCTTCAATCAGTCTATATACTTCTCACTATGACGCAAAAAAATTAAGGAATCGTTTAAGGGGAGTCGGAAAATTTCAGTGACATGCATTGCGAAAACAGATAGGTTCTGACAAAGGACTAAAGAAAAACAAAGCTATTTCGATGAATTTACCTTTTTTCCCCCCCCATTTAAATCTGAAAGCCTCAAGAAATTTAATGATGGGGTGTTTTATTGGAAATGCTTTGGAATGGTTTGACTTTGCGATTTATGGTTATTTAGCGAGTGTTTTTGCGAAACTGTTCTTTCCAAATTTGGACCCGTACGCTGCCTTGTTGTCGAGTTATGGCGTTTTTGCAGCCGCCTTCATCATGCGCCCCGTTGGGGCCATTTTATTTGGGCATTTTGGGGATAAATGGGGACGACGTAAAGCCCTTCTTTGGTCTTTAGGAGGCATGGCAATCCCCACGGCTTTGATGGGGTTGTTGCCTGTATATGGAGATATTGGCGTTTTAGCCCCTATCGCTCTGATATTTTGTAGGCTTCTTCAAGGATTATCTATAGGGGGGGAGTTTAGTGGCTCTATCATTCTCTTGGCGGAACATGCACCTGCTCATCGAAAGGGTTTCTTCAGCATTTGGGCCGATATGGGCAGCTCAATTGGCATGATTGTTGCTTGCTTAACCATTCTTTTGTTAAATGCGTGTTTAACAGGGGAGCAGCTTTTGGCTTGGGGTTGGCGCCTGCCTTTTTTAACAAGCTTTTTCTTTGCAATTGGGGGATATTATGCCCGACGCCATTTGACTGAAACACCTGAGTTTCTTGCACAAAATAAGAAGCGGACTTCTCATACCTGGCCCTTAATTATCATGTTTCAAAAATATAAAATTAAAGTGCTTCTGGCGATCGGATTCTTGATGGCCAATACCGCTGGATACTATTTATTAATTGTCTTTATCCCCAATCAGAATCTCCACAATTACCCTCAAATTTATGGGTCCATGGCAACACTCTTTAGCCTTATCATGATGATGCCGGCCATGATTTGGGGTGCCGTTTTGTCAGACAGAATTGGGCAGGCGCGTTGTTTGGTTATGGGTTATTTGGGGTGTTTGTTCATGACATTCCCCCTTCTATACGCTTCTCAGTATGGAAGCTTTTTCCAGCAAATGATTTGCCAGGGACTGTTTTCTTTCAGTCTTGGGTTCTGTTTTGGTCCTCGGTCGAGTTTTGCGGCTCAAATTTTTCCAACATCCATAAGGTATTCTGGGGTGGCTTTATCCTATAATATTGGTAACGCTTTGTTTGGGGGAACGGCTCCCTTGATATGCGCGCTCATGATTGAGAAAACAGGCACGATACTCGCTCCAGCGTTCTATATAATTGGTGCGTGCCTGTTATCGATCATTTCGGTTGTTTTGTTGGACCGGGAGCTGGCTTCTTTCAAGAGATCTGGGGCAATAAGGTTTGGGGATCAAAAATATACTCCTGATTACAAAATTCGCATGTTACCGAAATTTTCTCATCCTGAATCATGTCTTGAATATCCTCTAAAGAAAAGGTCTTGAGCATACTTTCGACCCGATCTTGTGAGCACCGGCATTTCTCAATTAGGGGCTGGACATCAAAGACCCTGATACCATCTTCCCAAAACAACCGAAACAAAAGGTCTTGATTGGATAGATTGACTGAAAGAAGTTCTGATGCTGTGGCGGTTCCCAAAATGGAGAGGGATCGTAACCATGCGTCATTTTCCCCCTCGAGTTCGTCAAATGATAAGTTTGTAGCGCCGGGCATTCTTTGAATGATAAGGGCAGCTGCTAAGTGGTCAGAAGTGGAGACAGACTCGGTTTTTGTAAAGACGACAAGGCCTGTTTCCAACTGATCTGATTGGCGAAAGAAGTGATGTAAGCACTCAGACAATGTTGCGCCATTGAGCTCTACGATGCCTTGATAGCGGTCATCTGGGTTCCCTTGAGCCAGGGTGAAAGCAAGGTATCCGGTTCCAAGGATAGGGTGAATAGAAGCAGTTGATATGGGTAGCTTTAAGACGGCTTCCTCGTTAAAACGCGCACATGCCCGAATCTCACCTTCATGAGTTACGTCGACAATCATCAATCGAACAGGACCATCCCCGCTCACTTGAACGGTGAAGACCCCATCAAATTTAAACAGGTTCGCTAGGGCTGTGGACAAAGCAATCAGTTCTTCAAGTAATCGATTTACAAGAGGAGGGTATTTGTGACGGGCTAAAATATCTCGAACACACTTATTAAGGCGAACCAATCGACCACGTATGGAAGCTTTTTCCAGCTGAAAAGGAAGTATGAAATCTGACTCTGAGTTGACGTTGTTTGACATGACCCGCTTTTGAAATAAGGTTAAAAATTATCTTCCCCTACAAATAGAGAAGTATCTTAAATTCAGTATTACATCACTCCTGAAGCGTTTGGGAAGCCCTTCTCTTAAGGGGCAATTTCATAAGGTGAGTTATTCGGAGACTAGAAAGGGGGTTGAAATAATTTATCATGGCCTACACAATATATATATAATTTTATTAAAATAGGGCTTAATATTAAGATGCGGTTCATTCACGATGCAATCCTTAGACTTAATGAATTCTTAGAGCACAAATCAGGTCACATCCTAATTGGATCTGTCGTTATTGTGAATGCTATCCTTTTGGGGGCCATGACATTTAAAGCCATGCCTCATAATATCATGCATGCCATTCATAATCTGGATGAGGTCATTCTTGGCATCTATGTTGCCGAGCTTGCTGTTAAAATATATTCGACGGGATTTCGCTTCTTTAAAGGCAAGTGGAATTTGTTCGACTTTAGCATCGTTGCGTTATCTTTTGTTCACCATCAAGATTTCTTCATGATTCTGCGAACTGTGCGTGTCCTCCATTTGATGACGATGCTGGATGCTTCTCCAAAAATGCGCCATATCTTGCATGGTTTGGGGAAAGCTATCCCCGGTGTCATCAATGTTGTGGGGATTCTCATGATGTTCTTTTATATTTATGCCGTTATGGGTGTGTTTTTATTCCAAGACGCCGGCGTGGCGGGTTTTGATCATATTGGGGCTTCCATGAGAACCATGTTCCAAGTTCTAACGGGAGACGATTGGGCTAAAATCATGGATTCTGCCGAACAAGGAATGCGCTATGCATGGATATTTTTTATCTCCTTTTATATTATCGTTGTTTTTGTGATATTGAATCTCTTTATAGGCGTTGTGGTTGGGGCCATGCAAACCGCTGAGGAAGAAGTTTACAGGACAGAAGAAGATGATAATGAAACGAGTATGAAAGTCCAGGTAAACCGCCTTGAAGAGAAACTAGAGGCAATACACGCCATACTGAGAAGAAAACCCTCCAAAATCAAATAGTGTGGATAGCTTTAAGAAGGTAAAGCTTAACTAAGTTTTGATCCTTTAAACTTACCTTAACCTTTTTTTGTCACAATACTAATATGTGCTCATTTTATTAGGGGAATACCTATGGTAGATACAAGCAAACTCAATCCACAAATTAAAGACGTCCTTGACGCAATTTCTGGGGGTAAAAAACACGAAATCGACACCCACCATGATTCGAAGAGAGCCACTCTAAAACAAGGTCGTGATGCTTATTATTCCTTTGCAAGTATCCATTCAGGCCCCCCTTTGAGAATGCCGCGTGTTGAGGATTTGAAAGTTTTAAGCTCCGATGGTGTTCACCAAATTCCCATACGTATCTATACGCCGACCGTTAATAAAAAGTTACCTGCGCTGGTCTATTATCATGGGGGCGGTTGGCAAAGGGGTGATATTGATACCCACGATTCCATCTGTCGTCACTTCGCCCACTATGGGGAAGTTATTGTGGTTTCTGTGCAGTGGCGCCTGGCTCCTGAACATAAATTTCCCATTGGCTTAAATGATTGCTTAGATGTCTATGAATGGGTTGTCAAAAACGGGAGTCAATATAACATTGATACGACGCACCTTGGTATTGGAGGTGATAGCGCCGGCGGCAACATGACGGCCGTGACCGTTCAACGCTTGCGGGATAAGCCTGTGCAACAACCTATTTTCCAATTGTTGCTCTATCCTGCCCTTGATCTCTCTTGTTCAACTTGGTCTTACACGGACTTTGCAGAAGGTTTCTTCTTAACAACGGAACGCGTAAAATACTATGTAAGCCACTACCTCAATTCGCTTGATGAGGTCTCGGACCCTCTTGCATCCCCTGTCAAACAACCTGATCTATCGAGATTACCACGTACGCACCTTATCACAGCGGGTTTTGATCCCTTGCGGGGTGAGGGTGAAGCGTATGTTGCGCGTTTGAAAGATGCGGGCATCCCTGTTACATATACGTGCTACGAGGGCATGATTCACGCCTTTGCGCATATGAATCACACAGTGCCAGCAGTTCTTGATGCTTTGAAGGAAATCAGTGCTGTCATCAAGACCGAGCTTCATAAAAAGTAGAGGCCTATAACTGAAAAGAGCTATTGCTGCTTGGCCTCTCCTCTTATTCTATAGAAAAAGGGGAGCGGTTTCCAAATGAACTACTTTATGTTTTTTATTGAGTCTTTAATAAACTCAACCGCTTCACTGGATTCCGGGAATATGTCTGGGTACTGAGCAAAGACGTGAACCGTATTTGGGATTACCTTGCGATTCACAGAAACGCCAAGAGATGTCAGACGTTCAGAAAAAGATTTACCTTCTTCTTCTAAGGGATCACACATAGCATTGACAATGACAATAGGCGGAAACTTTTTTAAGTCCTGATCTGAAGCCATGACCGGTGATACTGTTGGGTCTTTAGCCTTCTCAGGATTGTTTCCTGTATAATTGTTGATATATGCATTAATGCTATCACGTGTTAGAAAATACCCATTCGAGTATGGATTTGTTGTTTTTTCTGGAATATGAAGATCAAGGGCAGGATATATCAGAATGGCACCATTGGGTGTCGGCTTACCCTCTTTAATCAGCTTAATGATCAAGCTTGTTGTGATATTGCCCCCGCCGCTATCACCTGCAATGAATATTTTTTTATTCTGGCCATACTCTGCTTTAAACCAATTGTATGCAGCTTCTGCATCTTCTAAACCTGCAGGATGGGGGTGTTCAGGTGCTAAGCGATAATCAACAGCTAAGATGGTAGCTTTTGTTGCCTCGCATAGCTTTCTACACAATGTATCATGTGTTTCTAAATTTCCACGTGACCAACCGCCTCCGTGGATGAACAGAATTACTTTATCTTTGTCAGTTCCTTCGTAGAGGCGAACGGGTATTTCATGCTGACCATCAGATCCCTTCACTTTTAAGTCTTTGGTAGGGACATTTGGTTTATCTTTTGCAAAATGATCTCCGAGAAGAACATAGGCGCGTCGACCTACTGCTTGAGGGTTGCTTTTTTTCTCCTCCGCGCTGATTTGTTTTTCTGCCTCAGCAGCTATTGAGGGTACAGCGTGGATGAATATATTTGTGTTACAAGTTAATGCAGGATTGATAATAAAAGTTTTTCCTGGAACCTTATATTGAGAAGGCAATTCGCAATCTTGGAAAGCAGCTTGTGATGGATGGCATAAAGTAATAATGAAGGGCAGTAATGTGCTTGAGCAAAAAATAATCTTCCTGTAGCCTTTTGCATTAAACATTTTATTTGTCCACTCACTAGCTATTAATTACTATACGAAGTCTCTGCCGAGATCTGCCGTGGAGCGCACCCCTATACCATCGTAGTTCTTCGCCATCCACTTTTCTGCAGTTTCACGACCTTTTTCAAATAAGAATTGCATGAAGTCCCAATCCGAATTCATTGGACTTGTATGATCCAGATCTGCAAAGACTTGGGGATTTTCTATAAGATGCATATTTATTTTCTTAATTTTTGTTTTGTCGGCAACCCCTTCATCGATCAGTTTGCTGATGAAATGAATCGCGCGCATTTCGCGTGTCAGAGTGTTAATCAGACTTAACTCTGTCATTCTAAAATGAATTTCATCAAGCGTTTTGGGGGTATTGTGTCTACTTTGAGGAGTGAGCAATAACACCATAATATCGGGTGTCTCACAATTATAAATCAAGGGAAATATGGCAGGGTTTCCAATAAATCCACCATCCCAATAATCATCCCCCTCAATGTTTACCGCATGAAAGAGTGTTGGAAGACAAGCGCTTGCCAAAACAGCCTCGGGAGTGATCTCATTTCCGCTAAATATCTTGAGTTTGGATGTTCTAACGTTGGTTGCGCACAAGAAGA
Source organism: Alphaproteobacteria bacterium (assembly GCA_019746225.1). Lineage (NCBI taxonomy): Bacteria > Pseudomonadati > Pseudomonadota > Alphaproteobacteria > Alphaproteobacteria bacterium. The sequence continues at coordinate 182,681 of JAIESE010000013.1, forward strand.
CTTTAAGTTCTTCAAAAGCAGCAATTTTCTTGAAGTTAAAGAGTTCTTTGATTAAATCTTCAAGCATATTCTGATTTTTTGGGTTCCATTCATAAGGAGACATGTTCTTTGTAATTTGTCCCATCATAGAGAATAAGGGGTTCGTAGCGATGCCATGCCCACCTTTGAAATTATCAAGTGGTGTTGGGGCCATTCCGATCTTTTTTGATTTTTCGCTCAATGTTTTCCAGTATCGAAAAAGGCTTTTGCGTGCGCCTTCTTTACCACCTTCAGCCATTCCTTGTGTTAAAGCGAGGCAATTCATGCCACCCGCACTGGTGCCACTCACACCTTCAATGTCCAGGCGTCCATCTTCAAGGATATAATCTAAGATGCCCCATGTAAAAGCGCCATGAGAACCTCCACCTTGCATACCTATGGAAATTTTCTTGTTTTTGGACGGGGTACCTTTGCTCATAATCATAATCCTCATTCATTCTGAATGGCTGACGAGGCAGCCACAGAGTTTCTACACCTACCCTTTATGGTATCGAGGAATGTTTAATATTTGCTTAAGGCGTACAACTTTATGTACATAAAAGACCACCATTGATGTTTAAGGTTTCGCCAGTGATATAACCTGCATCGTCATCCGCCAGAAAGACCACGGCACGTGCGATTTCCTTCGCCTGTCCCAAACGGCCCAGGGGAATCGTGTCGATGATCTTGCCCAATATAGGCTCACTGACCGCACGCACCATATCAGTGTCAATATACCCTGGGGCGATGGCATTGACGGTGATACCTTTCTTCGCATTCTCCAGCGCAAGCGCTTTCGTAAAGCCAATGATTCCGGCTTTTGAGGCGCAATAATTGGCTTGGCCTATCTGACCTCGAAGCGCATTTACCGAAGAAATATTGATGATGCGTCCAAAACCACGCTCCCGCATCGATTCAACCACTCCGCGGGTCATGTTAAAGCAGGAGGTTAAATTTGTACCAATGACATGATTCCAATGGTCTGTACTTTGGCGATGGAGAACACCATCTCGGGTAATGCCCCCATTATTCACCAAGACATCGATGGGGCCATGGTTTTTAATGACTTCACTGATGCCCTTCTGGCAAGCTTCAAAGTTACTTATATCCCATTGATAGACGGGTATTTGATTTTCCTTTTGGAACTTTTTGGCAGCGACCGCATTACTATGGTAGGTTACAATAACTGTATAACCTTTCTCTTTTAAGGCTAAGGCGATGGGAGCTCCGATACCGCGTGTGCCACCTGTCACTAATGCTACTTTGCTCATTTGTTTACCCCTTCATATGTGACCCTAGAATTTATAGGTCATACCTGCTGTGATTCGTTTGGCTTTTCCATATTTCATATCTACCGTTTTACGATCCACGAGTCCAAATTCAATGCCCATATCGATCGCTGGGATAGGGGAGTGGATGAGGTTTATAAAGAGTTGTCTATACCTCTTTGAAACCCTTAAGGTTCCTAAAAGAACGGGCGTAAATTTAGATACCTTTACATCGGATTGTGCAAAAATAAGGTTAGAGCGTAACGCATCCGTCCAGAAGTGTTCAACACCGATGATAAAGTCTGAGGCTTTTTGCCGATCGAATATTCTCTTAAAGCGATCGTAAAATGCAGCTTGGCCGTTCAAGATAACAATATACCTCCCAACACCATCACCATAATTGATGTGCAAGAAAAAGTTCGACTTCCTATAGAATAAATACTTACCCGAAACGCCTAAGCCCCAGCCGGTGGTTCTGAAGGAATTGTTGATAACAGGCACAGTCCCTACATCAGAAACATCTTTTAATTTTAAATCCCTTAAAACACCTCTTAAAGCCACGTGCCCGTAGCTACCGGTATGTCTTAATTGAAATGTTAAATCAGGAATACTTGATCCACCCGCGGGCCCAGCACCTGCCGGTTGCCCCGCAAGTGATGTTGCACTGCCCGTCGACAATAAAGCCCCAGTCTCTGATGTGTAATCCGTGGCAGGTCTTTCCAAAGCCACATCTAAGGTAATTTTCTTATTTAAATGGAACTTGTACCGAATTAATCCATGGCGGAAAGAGATGCCATCGATGGCGCCATAATCGACGGTTTCCCCTATAGAATCAATATCAAGAAAGGTACTGACGGTTTGTCCTACCGTAAAATTACACAATTCAATATAGGCATACCGAAGTCGTGCTTGATAGAATAGATTGCAAGGGATAACGTTGAAATTTTGTCCATAAAAGTCCAAGCTGACTTCTGTCTTAACTTCGCCAAGATTGGTGTATGAAAGTGTTTTAAACCCAAATTGTGTCGCTTTGGCTAGGGCATAAAATTGTCCTGGTTTATGGGCACCACCATTAACGCCTCGTAAAGGAACAAAAGGTGGATACAAAAAATCTGTTGGGTAAGATTCTATATCATAACTTAAGGTAATATTTGGATTTAAAATGAATTTGATGGCGCTGTTCGTTCCAGGTATTTCCAAATAAGTTTTTGGCCAACAGTGTTCAGGAACGCGTTCAGCTGGCTTGCAATCCCTGTTGTTCAATCGAGACTCGAGCTTTTGGATTTTCTCGTTATTCTCTTCTGTTTGACGTTTGAGTTGGGTGAGCTCTTGAGCCACGTTATAGTCGACTTGTGACTCATCAGCTATGAGGGGCGAAAGAGTTAGAACAGAGGTTAGGAATATTGTGCGAGATGTTGGAAAAAATTTCATTGCTCTTGAGGGTCCCAAAGAAGATTAACATTAAGTTAAT